>VXOC01000117.1 GCA_009840215.1 Gemmatimonadota bacterium
CTAACGCTGCGCGGCAGCGCCTGTTCTGTCTACCCCACCCGCGCTGCGGGGGGGCGGGGTGGACGAGAGTCCGCACGTGTACCGGAGACTCACCGACGTGCTGGCGGCGCAGGGTGAGACGGTGACGGTGCTTCACACGCTCCGGCCGCTTGTGGTGGTGATGGCGGGGGGGCGGTGGTAGGGGAACCCGCGGGAACCTCCGCTGGCAATCGCGCGCAAATCGTGTATGCATTATGCATGCAGAATCGGCAAAATGCAGATCCCGGAGCATTCACCGGAGAAAAACGGGCATGATCAACACCTTTCGCACCACCATTCCCTCCGGGCGCCGCCTGCGGGGGCGAGCAATCATGGTGGCGCTGGCAGGTGTGCACGCCGCCGGTTGCGCCTATCACGTCGTCGAGCCGGATCCGCCCGTCACCGAGGGCGAAGCCGTTCTGGCCGCGCTCGAGTACCTGGCCGAGGGCAAATGGGGACAGAACGGGACAATCATGGTCAGGGGGCAGGCGGCCGTGCGGTATCGGGGGGCGGAGCCGCTATCGGATTCCACGCGTGCCTTCCTGGACGAGGCGCTTGAGGCCCGTGGCTGGCGCTGGTTCACGGAAGATCCGCGGGTCCCTCGGGGCTGTGTCATTGGCAGCGTCAACTGTCGGTTGGAGAACCCCACCGAGCTGCATCTGACCTTCTCGGTGTGGCCCTGGCCGGGAGCGGAGGACTACGGGGAGGAACCAACTGGACCGTGGTCGCGCGACAATTTCCACGTCGAACCCGTCCCGGGAGAGGAGGGCTTCAAGGTCCATATCGAATGGCTGAGCAGCTTTCACTCTTCGCGGCTCGGTCGACCGCAGGCTGAACTGGGAGGCGAGGGAGTCCTGGTCACCCGGGGAACCGACGGTCTGGCAGTCCAAAGTGTGATGGTCTGGATCACCTGAGCACGCGGGCGGGCCCCGCCGAATCAATCGGCCAAGGCCGCGCCCGCCTGCCCGCGGAGCCAGCACCTACCCTCGTATCTCCGCGTCGATTCCCTCCTCGCCTTCCCACCTCCCAACCACCGCCGCTCCGCAAGAGTCGCTGTAGACGTTGACGGCCGTGCGGCACATGTCGAGTGGCCGGTCGATGGAGAGCATCGCGGCCACAATCAGCATCGCTTCGGGATTGTCCCCGATGCCGATCGCGCCGAGGATGATGAAGATCACCACCAGCCCCGCCGATGGAACCGCCGCGGCACCGATCGACGCGAGCAGCGCCGTGAAGACGACGACGACCTGGGTCATGAACCCGATGTCGGCCCCCAGTGCCTGCGCGATGAAGAGCGCGCCCACGCACTCCATCACCGCCGTTCCGTCCATGTTCACGGTGGCGCCCATGGGCAGCGTGAACGAGGACACGCGATTCGATACACCGACCTTCTGCCTCACCGTCGTCATGGTGACCGGCAGCGTGGCGGCCGACGAACTCGTGGAGAACGCGACCAGCAGGGGTTCCCGCATGTTCATTGCGTGCTTCCACGGAGACACGCGCGCCCAGAAGTACAGCAGGAGAGGCAGCGTGATGAAGAAGTGGATGCCGAGACCGGTGCCCAGCGCCGCGACGTACTTGGCGAGGTTGCCGAAGGCCCCGACACCCGTCGCGTCGACCAGCGTGACCATCAGCCCGAACACGCCGATCGGAAGCAGCTTGATGATGCCCGTGGTGAGAGCCATCATCGCCTTGAAGAGCGCGTCGATCAGGCCCGTGATTCTGGTGCGGGGATCTTCCGGCAGGGTCGTGACGGCCACGCCGAAAACAATGCAGAAGAAGATGATCATCAGCATGTCGCCCGCCGAAGCCGCTTCGAAGAAGTTGCTGGGGACGACTGTGTAGACCAGTTCGATGAGCGAATCGGGGGTCGCGAGTTCGGGGGGCTCCGCTCCGGTGTCGGTCACCGGATAGCCACGGCCCGGATTGAAGATGTTGAAGAGCATCAGGCCGGTGAGCGCGGCCAGGAAGCTCGACACCAGGTAGTAGGTGAGCGTCTTGCCGAACATCCGGCCCACGACGTGCCCGCCTCCCGCGGAAGCCACCCCGGAGATGATGGAGGTGATGACCAGCGGCACGATGATCATTCTCAGGAGACGCATGAACAGGGTGCCGAGCCAACCGAAGTGCTCCGCGAAGAATGGCCCGAACGGAGCAAAGCCGATGCCGATGCCGACGACCATCGCGATAAACACCTGCCAGTGAAGACGTTTGTACCATTCCTGGCCCGGTTTGTATTCCATTGGGGTTCTCCGTAAGGGGGGTTGTCCGTGTCGGGATCCGGATTCGCGGAGCAACTTGGGGCGCGGGGGGGTGGATGGTCAAGCTGTGGCCGCGGTGCTCCGACGGTCTGGCCGGATGCGCGGGTTGCAATGCTCTGTCGGCCAGTGGACATTGGGGGACCTGGGAGTCTGGCCGGTCCTACCGAAAGGTAGTATAGTAGACATGACATTAAGTAAATCTGAGTTTACATTGTGATTAGGCCAGCGCAGTGGTCCCGAACACATGTATCGTCGGGCGAAGGCAGCGGGGACTGCTTCCGCAGGCTTGGGACGTTGGCGTTTGCGCTCGGCGTGGGCGGGGCACCGGCGGTTGACGCCATCGCTCAGCAGTCGAGCGAACTCCGGACTTACGACGCACCGCGAGCGGCTTCCCCACCCGCGATCGACGGCTCCCTGGACGACCCGGTATGGCGTGCGGCCCCGTGGACCGAACCCTTCGTGGACATCCGCGGCGACGCGTGGCCGGCGCCGACCTGGACCACGCGCGCGAAGATCGCCTGGGACGACGACCACCTCTACATCGCCGCCGAGCTGGAGGAGCCCCACCTCTGGGCCACCCTCGCCGACCGCGACGCGATCCTCTACCGCGAACACGACTTCGAGGTCTTCATCGACCCCGATGGGGACGCGCTCGACTACTACGAACTCGAGATCAACGCGCTCGGCACCGAGTTCGACCTGTTCCTGCCGCGTCCGTACAACCGCAAGGGCAAAGCCAACGTGGGGTGGGACATGGTGGGGTTGCGAACGGCAGTGGCGCTCGATGGGACGCTCAACGACCCGTCCGACGAGGACCGCGGCTGGACGGTGGAGATCGCGATCCCCTGGTCGGCGCTGAGACCGCCGGCAGGGGGCGCGGCCGCGGATGATCCCAGGGAGACGGACCGGTACACGACCGTCGAGCGGCGGCATGACCCCGGTGCCGGGCCCGGGGCGGGAGATGAGTGGCGCATCAACTTCTCCCGGGTGCAGTGGCCGGTCGTCGTGGTACCGGGCGGCTACCGGAGGGCGCGGGAGCCAGTCCCCGGGGACCGCCACCCCGAGCACAACTGGGTGTGGTCGCCGCAGGGCGAGATCAACATGCACATCCCGGAGATGTGGGGGATCGTGCGCTTCGTCGACGAAGCCGACAGCTGGCGGAACGCATCACCGGCGCATGCGGACAGCGACTTGTCGGTCTCGGACGACGGTAATCCACGGAGCACGAGCCGATGAAACGCAGGGATTTCCTGAAGACGGCCGGCGGAGCGGCTGCCCTGGCGGGAACTTCGCCGCTCGCGGCCGCCCTTGCCGGCTGCGTCCCCGATTCCAGCCGGGACATCCCCTTCACCGTGTGGACCTGGGTGCACGGCAACCGCGACTACCACGCCGACGAGTGGCGCCGCCGCTTCGCCCGCCTGCGCGAGGCCGGCTTCGACGCGGTCCTCGTCGGCGGCGGCGACATCGAACTCGTCTCGGCGGCCGCTCACGCGGAGGGTCTCGAGTACCACCGCTGGTTCTGGACGATGAACCGCAACGGGGACGCCTGGGCACAGGAGAACCACCCCGAATGGTTCACCGTCAGCCGCAACCTGGAGTCTTCCCTCCAGAAGCCGCCCTACGTCGGCTACTACAGGTGGGTCTGCCCCTCACGCGCCCCCGTGCGCGACTACCTGAGCGGCCGCGTCGGCGAGCTGGCCGCGAACCCCGCCGTCGACGGCGTCCACCTCGACTACGTGCGCCACTGCGACGTGATCCTGCCCCGCGGCCTGTGGGAAACCTACGACCTCGTGCAGGACATCGAGCACCCCGAGTTCGACTTCTGCTACTGCGACGTCTGCCGCGAGCAGTTCGCCGCGCTCGACGGCCGCGACCCACTCGAAATCCCCGATCCCCCGTCCGACGAAGCGTGGCGCCGCTTCCGCTGGGATAGCGTGACCGGGGCGGTGCGCGAACTGGCGGCGGCCGTCCACGCGATGGGAAAACCGATCACCGCCGCCGTCTTCCCGACCCCCACCGTCGCGCGCACCCTGGTCCGCCAGGCATGGGACGAGTGGCCCCTCGACCGCTTCTTCCCGATGCTTTACCACAGCTTCTATCTGGAGGACATCGAGTGGATCGGCGACGGTGTGCGCGAGGGGGTAGCCGCTTTGGCGGACAGTCACCTGGCTGACGGTCCCAGCCCCGGCACACCGCTCAACGCGGGGCTCTACCTGCCCGTGCTCGAACCTGCCGAACTGGCCGAGGCGGTGGTAACCGCGCGGGAAGCGGGGGCGGCGGGCGTCTCCACCTTCGAAATGCATGGGCTGACGGACGACCATCTGGCGGCGCTCAAGGGGATTGTGGGGTAGGCCCGGGACCTCGCGGTAGCCAGTCGGCCGGTCCACGGCCGCCACCCCTTGACCGAGGCGCTTCAACCGCCAACAATGCGTCAGTGCGCCCCCAACCACACCACCGCGCCCAGCCCACCGCAACCCGGAGCCACATGAAGATCGACCGCGAGCAGGTCCGACACTGGAAGAAGGTCCTGTCCCCGTACTACGGCCCCGACAACCGTCGGAGCGCCGTGCAGGTTGGCTACACCGCCATCCTGTACGTCGCGGGCTGGACCCTGATGTACTTCAGCCTCGGCGTCGGCTACTGGCTCACGCTGCTGCTGGCGGTGCCCATCGCCGGTCTGCAGATGCGGCTCTTCATGTTCCAGCACGACTGCGGCCACGGGTCCTACTTCAATTCGCGGCGGCTGGCCTGCGTCACCGGCTCGGTGATCGGGGTGCTCAACCTGACGCCCTACCACTACTGGCGGAAGACACACGCGATCCACCACGCGCACTCGGGCGACCTGGACGTGCGCACCTTCGGCGACATCGTGACGGTCACGGTCAAGGAATACGAGGCGATGTCCTTCCTGCAGCGGTTCGGCTACCGGTTCTACCGCAACCCGGTCGTCCTCTTCGGCCCCGGCGCCCTCTTCCAGTTCCTGGTCAAGCACCGCTTCCCGTGGGACATTCCGCGGACGTGGAAGCGTGAATGGCAATCGGTCTGGTGGACCAACGCGGCGCTGGTCGCGATCGTGGGCGGCGCCTGGCTGACCATCGGGATCGGCACCTTCCTGATGATCCAGCTGCCGCTGACCATCATCTCATGCGCGATCGGCGTGTGGCTCTTCTACGTGCAACACCAGTTCGAGGACGCGTACTGGCACTGGCGCAAGGACTGGAACTACTACGACGCTGCGCTCTACGGCTCGTCCTTCCTGCGCCTGCCCAAGCTGTTCCAGTGGTTCACGGCGAACATCGGGCTCCATCACGTCCATCACCTGAGCGCGCGGATTCCGAACTACCGGCTGCAGCGCTGCCACGACGAGAACCCGGACCTGTGGAAGGCACCGACGATGACGATGTGGGACGGGCTGAAGACGCTGCACCTGACGCTCTGGGACGAAGGGAGGCGGAAGCTGATTTCGTTCCGGGAGTATCGGAGGTTGCGGGCGGCGGGGGCGGGGGCGTAGGCCCGGAGAGCCGCCGGCCGGCACACAACCGGGTCAGGTGACCCACCCCAGCCGCTTCACCGCACGTTCCAACGTGCGCTGCAATGCGAACGTTACTTCTGGCTGGAAGGACCGGGGCCGGTTAGCGTTAGACACCTTGTTCGACGTACGTGCCCATTCCGGCCCATGCCGGCACCTTAGGGAGAGCCGAGATCCCCGTGAGAAGCTCAGTCCGACCACCGCTCGTCGCATGTGTCCCATTGCTCCTGGCCCTGTTCGCGGCGGCCGGTCCCGCGGCCGAAGCGAATGCGCAGAATCTTGGACCCGAGGACGGACGCGAGCTGCCTCCCGCCGATTTGAAACGGGTCGCTGTGGGATCCAGGGCCCCGAACTTCACCCTTGCGTCTTACGGCGGCGCGCCGGTTGAACTCGCGGGCTACCGGGGCCGAAAGTTCGTTGTGCTCGTCTTTTACCGTGGTCACTGGTGACCCTTTTCCGTCAGTCAGCTCGGCGAGCTGAGAGCCCTCCTTCCCGACGAACTCAGGGACCAGACGGAAATCGTCGCGGTGTCGCCGGACGACCGGGAGGGAATGGAGCGGATGGTCGCAAAGGTCTTCGGCGAGGACGGCAAGCCACCGGAAATGGTCATTCTCTCGGACCCCGACCACGCCGTGATCGACCGCTACGGCATCTTCAACCCGAACTCGTCGGCCAGACACCCGTTTCCGCATCCCACGACCTACGTCATCGACAAGCATGGCGTGGTTCAATACCGGTTCGTCGCGTTTGACTTCAGGGTTAGCGTGACGAACGAGGCCATTCTACACGTGCTGAAGGGGCTGTAGTCCCGGCAGTCCCCGATCCCGCGCTTTTCCTGGCGGCCGCCTCGCCCCGGGCCGGCCCACTTCGTCGAAAACGCGCGCGGCGGTCTCCGCGTCATCCTTCGTGAAGGCGGCGTGACTGCCGATCATCGCACCGACCGTAGCCAGCTCGGGCGACGTTAGCGTTAGCGGCCCGCAAACGCCGCATCACGCATCCACCGTTGTCAGATCCCCACCAACTCCCCCAGAACGAAAACGTCCGTCAGCAGCGCCCGCAGGTGGATCGACGCGTTGAGATTGTCGATCAGCTGCGATGACACCGAATCCTGCCCCGCCACCAGCCCCACCAGCGCCCGCGACGCCTCCGCGTCCCGCTTCAGCACCGCCAGCGCGGCCTCGGTCACGTCCCCGGTCGGCAGGCACGACCGGAACGCCTCGTCGAGGCCGTCCAGCGCCGACTCGTAACGGTCGAGATACTCACGCACCTGCGCGCCGACCTTGCTGGAAGCGTCGTCGGTCAGCCCCTGAGCCGCGTAGGCGAGAAAGAACTCGTACCCCTCCTCGATGACGTCGATGCGTACCTTCAGGTCATCGAGGCTCATGGTGCAGACATGCGGCTCAAGCCTTCAGTCATCCCGCCAACCCCGGCGCGCTCCCACAGTCCCGGGCAGCCTGCGCACAGACTTCCGTGGAAACCTCGCCGTACCCGGTCCTCACTCGGATTTGCTCCATGCGCCCCTAATCACCCCCGGCCTCGGCCCCAGACCGGGCGCGTATACACATCTGA
>VXOC01000348.1 GCA_009840215.1 Gemmatimonadota bacterium
CCCCCCCCCACCACACAATTTATTTTAACACCCCAACCCCGCCAACCCACATACCTCTACCTCTCTGGGCGTCCGCGATTTTTATAACAGCCCGGGGCCGGGGGCAGGGGACGGGGGACTTGCTGGCGGACCATCAGATATACTAGTTTGCTGGACAACTAATAGAATGACGACCATCAACACAAGTGCACCCGCCACCGTCCACGGCGAACGCGCACCCGGGATGGCGACCCTGGGCCGCTTCGCGCTCAAGCCCTCCCCGCACTGGGTGCAGAACCGGTCTCCCACATCCGAGGGCGCCGAACACGCTGGACACGGCGGCCCCCGCAAAGCCCCCCCGCAGCGCGCGCAGAAGTTCGCCCCATCCGGGTTTTCCGGGTACTGGCACTGCGGGCACACCACGCCGACCGCCGCCGTCATCCGACCGGCCTTTCCCCCGCGATGGCATTGAACAGCAGCGGCCACGTCACAATGCTCTGCCCCCGGTAGTTCGGCTGGAACCCGAAAAGGATGACCTCCCCCCGCCCCACCCTCGCCCTGAGCAGCGCCGGCTGCCCCGCCAGCCTCTCCGGCCCCAGAATCCACCCCGCGATCACCGGGTTCCCCTCCCCGTACCTGCCCAGCACCTCGACACGCTCGTCGGCCACCGTGAAGGCGCGGCTGCTCCGCCAATACCACGCCGCCGTGTAGCCATCGTAACCCGCAGAGAGCGGATCGGGCTGCAGCTCCACGCGCAGGATCGATCCCGGCACGTAGAACTCGGTCGTCGAGAGCCCCGCGGTCGGATGGCCCACCTGCAGCCCGAAGAGCCTGATCGCGAAGTCAGCCGCCCCTTCCATTACCACCAACCGACCCCCCGACTCGACGAACTCGCGCACCGCCGCGCGCCCCTCCTCCCCAATGCCCCCAGTGTACCGCTCCGGCAGCGATCCCGGCGCATTCCCCCGGCTGATCGAAGCGTCCGCCTGGCTCTGGAAAACCATCACGTCGTAATCGTCATCCAGCGACCCCGCCCGCATCCGCGCATCGTGCAGCGAGTCGTAGCGCATGCCGTGGGTGTCGAACATCCAGCGCGTCCACCCCGCGATCATCGGCTCGTCGTACCCCTTGTACAACCCGACGCGGGGCGCGTTCGGCCCGGAAAGCGCATCCGGCAGCCGGTACTCCACCGAGGGCACCTCGATCGGGTCGCTCAGCGCCACCCCGGGCTCGGTCTCCAGCGCCACCGCCTCGACCCCCATCAGCAGCGGCAGCGTGTGCGCGGTCACATCGTACGGGCGCTTCGGCGGACCCCCCGGGTACTCGCGCATGTCCGGGTATTCCTGCACGGTCAGCATGGTCTGCGCGAAGGCCGCGACCGGCTGCCGCATCACCACCACATGCGACCCGGCAGGATACGTCACGCCCCCGGCATTGAAGTCACCCTCGGCCCGCCGCACCTCCACATCCCCCATCGTCAGGGTTCTCAGCAAGCTCTGCACCCCGACCTCGTTCTCCTGCCCCCCCGGAATCACCCACGCGGCAGGCCAGCTCTCCCACCCCACAACCGCCCGCTCGTTCACCCGGTAGAAGTTCTCCAGCCAGAAACGCCGATTCTTCGCGGCGTTCACCAAAAGCGCCATCGCCCCCGAATACTGGTACTCGACGATATCGGGCAGCCCCCAATCGCCCCCCCTCCACGGCCAGGGAAAGTTCCACGCCGCCTCCGAGGCCTCGTACTCGCGGCCCCCCACCACCGATTCGCGGGGAATGTGCACCGTAGTCGCCAGCTGCGCCGAGGCGGTCTCGCTCAGGATGCGCGCCCCCCCGTGGTAGTGCATGTAGGCGCGCCCGGGGTGGTATCCGTCGTAGATCGCGTTGATCACCACACCCTTCTTCCCCTGCGACGTCAGCTCGGCCGCCATGTACGCGCCCAGCTGGTTGACCGCACTCACCAGCCCCGGGTCGACGTTCGGCTCGATCGGATCGATGTACGGCGGGAAGAAGATGCGGGCGCCGCCACCCCCCATCTGGTGGATGTCGTGCACGATCTGCGGGTGCCAGTCGTTCTGCGCCCGCACCGTGTGCTGCGTCTCCTTCTGGTAGAAGGTGAACCAGTCGCGGTTGTTGTCGTGGCCGACGTAGAAGTGGTACAGCCAGGGCGGCGAGCGCCCCTCGAACCCGGTCCCCACGTGCTCGTTGTAGAAGTCGTTGACCCACTGGGTGCCGTCCGGGTTCAGCGACGGGATCTGCAGCAGGATGACGTTGTCGAGGATCTCGCGGACGCGCTCATCGTCCGACGAGGCGAGGTGGTGAGCGAGCTTCGCGGCCGACTGGCCGGTGCCCACCTCCGTGGAGTGGATCGCGTGCGTGATCATGACGATCGTGCGGCCCTCGTCGAGGAGGCGGTCGAGTTCGTCGGGGCCGCTCACGGTGCGGGGGTCGGCGAGCCGGTGCTGCATGTGGTGGAATTCGTCGAGGCGCGCGTGGTTCGCCGGACTCGTGATCGTGAGCATGATGAAGGGGCGGCCCATGGTGGTGGGGCCGAGGGTGTCCACCGTGACGCGGTCGCTGGTGCGCGCGAGGACTTCGTAGTAGGCGGTGAGGCCGTCCCAGTTGGCGAGCTTGCCGGCGGCGCCCATGGGGAAGCCGAAGTGCTCGGCCGGGGTGGGGATCTGGGCGGCCAGCGTCGTGACCGCCGTGAGGAGTGAGCGTCGCATGTCCTGTCCCGGAAGAGTGTCGTTTACAACCCCGTAGGCGAGTCTACGAAACGGCCCTCGATTCCGAAACGGTTCTCCAGAAGATCCATCACCGCCTTCACCCCCCAAACCTCCGTCGCATAGTGGCCTCCGAGCAGCACGCTGACCCCCAGTTCGACCGCCTCGATCGCGTGGTGATGCGACGCCTCCCCCGTGATCAGGACATCGAGCTCCCGGGCCGCGGCCTCGTGCAGCCTGGATGCTCCGCCGCCGGTCACGATACCCACCCGGGTCACCGTATCCGCCCCTCCCGGCAACGTCCGCACGCGGTCGCCGGTCAGCACCGAGAGGGCGGCCGCGAGGTCGGCAAGGGGCGTTGCCTCAAGGGTACCCCTGCAGCCGATGTGCGTCCCCTGGTATTCGCCGAAGGGCTCCAGCGAGGCGAAGCCCAGCTTGCGCCCGAGGACTGCGGCGTTGCCCACTTCCGGGTGTCCGTCCAGGGGCAGGTGCGCGCTGTATACCGCCGTTCCACTCTCCACCAGCAGCCCGATGCGGCGAAAGTGCGGCCCCGTCAGCGGTTGCAGCCCGCCCCAGAAGAGCCCGTGGTGTACGATCAGGAGGTCCGCCCAGTCGCGGGCGGCCTCGATGACGGCTTCGCTGGCGTCCACCGCCACCGCAAAGCGCCCGACCTGCTCGGGGCCGTCCACCTGCAGCCCGTTCAGCGCGTTCGGGTAGTCGGGGAAGCGATCGACATCGAGGTACTCGTCGAGGAACCCGACGATCTCGGCCAGAGTGGCCGTCCTTGTGTCCCGTGGTGACATCCGGCTCTTCAGCAGGTGCGCCGTGCGCCGGTTTCCCAACGCCAGGACGCCGGGTTCCGGTGCTTCGAGCGAGCTACTTGGCGGCCTTCGCCCTGGCTCCGCGGAGTCGGCCGCCGGATTGGTCGCCGGGCTGGGGAGCCGCCGACTGACCGGCCGGCATGGCACTCGCCGGGGCCGCCCCGCCAACATCCTTTCGCCCGATGCTGACCGTCCCGTTCACCACACCTCCCTCGTCCAGTTTCAGTCGCGTCGCCCGGATCTCGCCGTCGATCACGCATGTCGCCTGGAGTTCGAGGCGGGAATCCACGTCCAGCGCGCCCTTGACCATACCCGCGATCACGGCGTCCTGGGTCTGGATGTCCCCATTCACACGACCGCCCTTGCCGACCACGACCGCCTTCTCCGCGCGGACGGAGCCTTCGACCCTGCCCTCGATGCGAATCGTGTCCGTGGTGTCGCAGTCGCCAACGATGTGCATGCCGGGTCCGATGATCGAAATAACCTTGTCCGCCGAAGCGGTCGGAGTGCCGCGGACTTTGGACATGAACTGCCCTGCCTTTCTTTCGCCTGTGATTCGTACGTCCGTGCTACGGTGGTGTCACCATGGAAAGGGGGTCAACCGGTTCCCCGTGTTTCTCAATCTCGAAGTGCAGATGCGGCGCGGTAGACGCGCCCGTCGATCCCGACAGCGCGATCACCTCTCCCTGTCGCACCGTCCAGCCCCGCTGGGAGATCAGATAAAGGGCGTGGCCGTACCGGGTCCGTGTCCCGTTTCCGTGATCGATGAGGATGAAGAGGCCGTAGACAGAGTCCAGCGCCGCCTCCACCACGATCCCGTCCCCCGCCGCCCTCACGTACGAACCGCTCGCTACCGCGATATCGATACCGGGATGGTCCGCACCGGCTCCGCCCAGGTGTGCCTGGGTCACGACACCGGGGACGGTCAGCGGCCATGCGGTGGGTTCCGTCCCCGCGCCGCCCGCAGTCAGCGTTTCGCTTGCGCGGCCCGTACCGCTTGGCGCCGGGACCCAGAACGCCGAATCGGCACTCCCGCCGAGCCCCAGCAACACCCTGTAGGTGTCCTGCCTGCCCTCGATCTGCGCCAGTCGCTCGGCGACGTGCTCGATTCTGGTCTGGTGCGCAATGAGCGAATCGACCTGGTGGGCCAGATTGTCCGACCGGGCCGCACGCCTGGCCATCGACACCCAACTCACAGCCATGACGGCGATTGCGATTCCAAGGATCGATCCCATGACCCCCAGCACCCTGGCCTGCCGACGGGACAGGCTGACGCTGCGGGGCTCGCCCCCGCTGTCGGGAACCACGATGAGCGACAGGCCGCCGTCGCGATCGGACATCGTCGAAACCGGCTTTCATCTCCGGCGGGGCCCGGACCGCCCCGAAGTGGCCGCTACATGCTGTCAGCGGCGTTGCGGGAGTTCCCGCTGCATTCGCCCGAAAATGCGTCCGCGTGCTGGCAGAGGTGAAGACGGAATATTCACCGGGTCGCGCCCGGTTGCCAAGTCGCTACCCGACGACCTCCGCCGCTTCCGTGCCCGTCACCGCCTCGAAAACGCGTTCCAGATCCCGTACGCCGCGAAAGGCGATCCGGATCGCGCCGGTGCCCTTGCCCTTCCATTGAATGGCGACCCTGGCACCCAGGTGAGCGCCGAGCGACTCCTCGAGGACATCGATCGCGGGATCCCTCTCGCTCGTGTTCGCGGGATCCGGATCCGGGGGCTTCACGTCACCGGGTTGGAGTTCGCGGATTCGCCTTTCGGTTTCGCGCACGGACCAGTCGTTCGCGACTGCCTGCCGTGCCAGGTCCGCGGCCTTGACCGGATCGTCGACCCCCAGGATCGCCCTCCCGTGACCCATCGACAGGTCTCCCTCCTCCACAAGACGCCGGACGGAGGGAGGCAGGGTCAGGAGACGCAGCATGTTGGCCACCGTGGACCGGCTCTTCCCGACGGCTTCGCCGATCTGTCGCTGAGAGTAACCGAACGTATCCCGAAGTGATTCGTACCCCTTGGCCTCTTCCAGAGGTCCCAGGTCCTGGCGTTGGAGGTTCTCGACCAGTGCGAGCACAAGGAGGGTCTGATCATCGACGTCCCGGATCTGTGCCGGGATCTCCCTCCAGCCGAGCTGCTTGACCGCCCGCAGCCTTCGCTCGCCCGCGACCAGTTCGAAGGTTCGGCCGGTCACCGACCTCCTGACCACGATCGCCTGCAGCAGGCCGTTCGCCTTGATCGAGGCCGCCAGTTCCTCCAGCTCCACGGCGACAAAGCTCGTGCGCGGCTGAAAGGGATTGGGTGCGATCGTTCTCACCGGCAGTTTCATTGGGGCCGCGCTCTCGACCCCCGAGCCGAGTGGCTCACCGGCGTATTCCCCGAGGAGGGCGCTGAGGCCCCTGCCCAGACGGTCGTTTCGGCTCATGGCGTTGGCTGCTTTCCTTGGCTGGGTTTATTCCTGTCGGCGGGACCTGCTGATCTCTCTCGCCAAGTCATCGTATCGACGCGCGCCCGTGGACGAGGGCGCGTACTCCGCTACCGGCTTGCCGAAGCTCGGAGCCTCGGCGAGGCTGACGTTACGGGGGATGACGGTGTTGAAAACCAGGTCGCCGAAATACCTCTTCGCCTCCGTCGCGACCTGGCGGGACAGGCTCAGCCGCTGATCGTACATGGTCAGCAGGACGCCTTCGATGGTCAGTTCCGGGTTGAGGCCCCGCTGCACGAGCTGGACCGTGTTCAGGAGCTGGGAGAGCCCCTCGAGCGCGTAGAATTCGCACTGGATCGGGATGAGAACCGAGTCCGCCGCGGCCAGGGTGTTGAGCGTGAGGAGTCCCAGCGAGGGCGGACAGTCGATGAAGACGAAGTCGTAGTCCTCCGTGACCGGTGCGAGGGTTTCGCGAAGGATCGTCTCCCTGTCCCGCACGCCCACAAGTTCGACCTCGGCCCCCACGAGGTCACGGTTGGCGGGGAGAAGGTGGAGCTTCGAGTGCCCGTTGGGGCACTGGATCGCCCTGAACGCGGGAAGGCCCCGGATCAGCACATCGTAGGTGGTCGGGATCTTCCCCCGGTCCACCACACCGAGTCCGCTCGAGGCATTGCCCTGGGGGTCGATGTCCACCAACAGAACGCGTTCACCCGCCCGAGCCAGCGAAGCTCCCAGGTTGACAGCCGTGGTGGTCTTGCCAACTCCGCCCTTCTGGTTCGCGAGTGCGATGATTCGGGTCAATTCGTTGGTCTCCTGGGGCAGTTCCCGGGCTCCTCAAGCTCTCGCGGCGAGGGTGGCGCGCAGTCGTAACGCCTCCCCCCCATGGAGCCGCAATCTTGATGGGGAATCTAACATGGGTGGGGTGTTTCACGTGGAACGAGTTGCTGATGGGTTGATGATGGGTGCGGGGTTTGGGTGACCAAGACGAACCGGGGTGGTCCCACAAGCTCGGCCGGGGGTGCCGTGTGGGAAGGGCGGGGCTGAAATGTTCCACGTGGAACGACTTCGACCGGGGTGCCGTGGGAGGGACCGCGGGGTTTGGTTGGCAGGGTCATCGGGTGGTGCAGTGGGGGGCGTGGCCGGCGCGTTCCAGAGTTTCAATCGTGGAAGGGCGCCGCGGGCCGGTACGGGAGGGGCTGAAAAATGTTCCACGTGGAACAAGCTCCAACTGGGCCGCCGTGGGGGGTGGGCGGCGGGCCAGTGCTTCCAGGCGCAAGCTCGACGGGGCACCGTTGGGGGGCGGAAGGCCCATGTTTCCCACGCGGCACAAGCTCGACTGGGTGGGGCGGCGGGCCAATGTTTCCCACGCGGCACAAGCTCGACTGGGTGTCTGATGCCCATATCCGATCCAACGAGAGGTAGAGTAAGCTGGTTTG
>VXOC01000116.1 GCA_009840215.1 Gemmatimonadota bacterium
AGATGTTTATATGAGAGAGGTGGTGGGTGGGTTGTAATTGACACTGTTTCCGTGTTACACGATAATCGTGTCACTGTCGCGCTACATGAGAAAAAGACCACGGCCCATGAAGAACATCACCATCACCTTGCCGGAGGATCTCGCCCGGTGGCTGCGGGTCAGGGCCGCTGAAGACGACCGCAGCGTCTCCAGGTGGATCCGCGAGCTCCTGGACCGGAAACGCCACCGCGAGGACGACTACGAAATCGCCATGAAGCGGTATCTGGCCAGAAAGCCGCGCGAGATCGACTGGCCCGGCGGGTGTCGACCCTCCCGGGAAGAACTGTATGACCGCTCTCGTCTTCGTTGACACCAACGTCTTCGTCTACCGTCACGACCGCAGCGATCCGGCCAAACAGGCTCGTGCCGAGGAGTGGATCGCCCACCTTGCGCGCTCGCGCACCGGACGCCTGAGCTTCCAGGTCCTGCAGGAGCTCTACGTGACCCTGACCGGCAAGACGAGGAGCGGATTCGACCCGTTGGAAGTCCGTGAAATCGTGCGGGATCTCGGCGTGTGGCAGCCTGCCGCGATCGATCTCAAGATCCTGGAACGGGCCTGGCATATCCAGGACGGCCATTCCGTGTCGTGGTGGGATTCCGTCATCGTCGCGGCGGCCCAGTCGCTCGGCTGCTCGATTCTGTTGACCGAGGATCTGGGACATGGGCATGCGTTCGGGGAGGTTCGCGTGGTCAACCCGTTCAGGTCGATCGGGACGCCCGGGGAGATTGTCGCCGCTGGTGGACGGTGAAATCCGACGACCGGAGCAAGCCTGCCGCGCAGCGCAACCCCGATGTTGTGAGAGAGGGTCCCCAATTGTCCAATCAGCCGCCCTGATAATCGACACATGGACGCTTCTCAAATGTACACATGGCCGCTACCTTCCAAACCATGTTCGACTCGCCGGCACTGTATCCGCGTCCTTTGGCCGCCGTCCTCGGGGAGGCACTGGCGGACACGCCCGTAGCGTGCCTTACCGGCCCGCGCCAGAGCGGCAAGACCACGCTGGTGCGGGCGATGATGCCGGAGCGCCCGTACTTCAGCCTGGATCATCCACCGTACCTCTCCGTCGCCAGGGAGGATCCGGCGGGTTTCATCGCGGCGCTTCCAAGGGAAGTCACCATTGACGAAATCCAGCGCGCGCCGGAGTTGCTTCCGGCCATCAAGCTGTCCGTCGATCAGGACCGGCGACCCGGACGCTTCGTCCTCACCGGCTCCGCGAACCTGCTCCTGCTGTCCACCGTCACCGAATCGTTGGCGGGGCGCATGGAGATCGCGCGCCTCATGCCCCTCTCCGAGTCCGAAAAGGAACGCCGTCCCGGCCATTTCCTGGCCGATCTCCTGCGGGGAGACATTACCCCGGAATTGCACGCGGGAACGCAGGCGCCGGACCCCGCCGACCTCGGCGGACGCCTGGTGTCCGGCGGTTATCCGGAGCCCCTTGGCCGCAGCCCGGCCCGTGCCCGCCAGTGGTACCGGCAGTACGTCCGGAGCATCGTGGACAGGGATGTCCTCGATGTCGGCAGGGTCCGGGATGCCGACGGCGTCGCGCGCCTGCTGCAGCTGCTGGCGGTGCGAAACGGCGAGCTGCTGAACACCGCCGGCCTTTCCCGGGAGCTGGGTCTCCACAGAAGCACGGTACGGGAGTACGTCGCGGTGCTCGAGAGACTGTTCCTTGTCCGCCGCCTGGCACCGTGGCACCGGAGCGTCGGAAAGCGGCTGGTCAGAACACCGAAGATGCGCCTGGTCGACAGCGGGCTCGCAGCCACCCTGGCCGGGCTGAGCCCTGGAGACTGGATCACGAAGCGGGCGCGCATGGGCCACCTCCTGGTGTCGTTCATCGTGCACCAGTTCGTGACCCAGGCCGGGTGGACCGACCCCGATCTCCGGTTCTGGCACTTCCGCGACAAGGATGGCCGGGAGGTCGACCTCGTCATGACTCTCGGTGCAAGCACCTGGGGCATCGAGGTGAAGGCGACCAGCACGCCGGGACGGTCGCCGGGCCGCGGCATGATGCGCCTCGCGACGCTCTGCGGCGATGACTTCGAGGGGGGGATGGTCCTGTACAACGGGCGGGACATTCTGCCGCTGGAGGATGAGCGGATGCTGGCGGTGCCGCTGAGGGAGATCTGGAGGCGGTAGGGGAGTGGCAGTCCACCCCGCCGTCGCGTCCGCCCGCGAAATCAGTCCCATCGAAGCATTCGGACGCCCGGCACCCACCGCGATTGTTCCCTGCACGACTCCCGAAGGGCAGGTCACCGGCTCCCAGAACCGCATGGCCTGTCCTTCTCGGCCGGGAAGCCCAGGAGATGCCCAAGGTCAGAGATGCGATGCGCCTCTTGCGCGCGAACGGTTGGTATCTGGCCCGAACGCGCGGAAGCCATCGGCAGTATCGGCATCCGGAAAGGCGGGGAACCGTGACGCTCGCGGGCCGGATGAGCAAAGACTTGGCCCCCGGAACGTGGAAGAGTATCCTCAGACAGGCGGGACTCAAGACGGAAGACACTCCATGAAATACGCTATCGTGTTCGAGCGGACTCCGAGCGGCTATTCGGCATACGTCCCGGACCTGCCGGGGTGCGTCGCCGCGGCAGGTTCGTATGAGGCTGTGGAGAAGATGATCCGCGAAGCGGTCCTCCTCCACCTGGAGGCCCTCCGTGGGGACGGCGATCCGATCCCCGAACCGAGCACGTCCGTCGGATCGGTGGAGGTTTCGGTTCCGCGATAGGGTCGCTCGCCGCACCGGCCCGCTCAGACCTCAGCGAACTGCGATTCACCCGTCTCCCGGCCGGTCCTGGCCACGCTCTTCAGCCCGGCCAGCGTCTCCGACCCGGAAATCGCCTCCCGGTCTCCATCGTAGGGCGCATTCGGCCACCGGGGGCCAGGCCCATGGCATGTTTCGGGGGGGCCGGGCTGTAGCACATGGCGCCGATCTCTTCCTCCGCCCTGAACCGGTCCCCGAACAATTCCTCGTAGATCTCGCGCTTCATTGGGCGGACCGATACCTTGCAGCCCGCCATGCTTCGCAGCGCCGGTCAGCCGCTCCTCCGCCGTGTACCCTTCCCCGAGCGGCATGGCGACGAACTGGCGGATGATGCCCCTTTCGACGCAGTACCCATCCAGCCACGGCTGGTCGGGGACAACCAGGTAGTTCTGCGGATCGGCGGAGCTCATCGACGAGCAGCTGCGACGCCGCTACCCCGACATGACCTGGCGAGTCCGGACGAGGGACGGAGGAACGGACCTGCTACTTCTGCTTGAATTCCAGAGCCGGCCGGAGCGGCACATGGCTCTCCGGACGACGGCGTACAGTTGTCTCGCAGCCCAAAGCCTGCTCCAGCAAGACAAGGAGCTCGCGCGCGGGGACCGCGAACTGGCCGTGGTGGCCCTTGTCCTTCATCACGGAGACAGGCGCTGGAACGCCGCGACACGCCTGAGTGACCTGTTCACGGAATCCGCTCCAGACGCATATCGGGCTGTAGGCCGGATGCCACCCAACGCGCAGCCAACCGGTCCCGAGGATCTGCCTCGGGTCGTTCTCGGACTGTCCGGGGTAACCAAAGCCGAGCAGATGCGGGCGGCGCTCACAGTCTTGCTCCCATTGGTCGAGGCCTGCGAAGACGAAGACTTCGACCGGTTCATGGCCCGGTCGGTGAACGCGATGTTACTTTCGAAGGGGTTTTCCAGCCAACAATTGGAGGAGGCGATGACCATGAACACCGTGGTGACCGAGTTCCAGCGCAGTTGGGACGAAGTCCGGCAAGAGGGGGTTGAGCAAGGGCAGGTGGCGGTGCTGGTTCAGCTGATCGCGCGAAAGTTCGGACAGCGGACCGCGGAGGAAGTGCGGCGGTTGATCGAGGGAAGACCCGGCCGCGATCGAATCGCCAAGGTCGCCGCCGCGATCCTGGACTGCGACACACCCGAGGACTTCGTAGGGCGCGTGCGGGAGGGCTGAAGGCGTAGGTCAGGCCGCTGAAGCGGCCGCAAGCGGGGCGGGTGATCGAGAAGGAAGGGTGATGGAGGGAATGTAAAGTCGAGTTTCCATTGTGTAAAGTCGGATTGACATCTCGTGACCTCAACCGCAACCAGCGGCGGGCGGTGGAGTGGAACGACGGTCCGCTTCTGGTCCTCGGCGGCCCCGGTTCCGGCAAGACAGGCGTACTGACTTTGCGGCTCGCCCGGCTGTTGGAGGAGGACGGGTATCCAAGAGGGGGTGGAGTTGGAGAACGAGCATGACCGACCGTGCGCTTTGCTAGCTTGGCTACAAGAAGGCAATGGCTTGGGAGGCCGTCACTTGGGCAGCTTCCCAAGTGGGCAGGAATCTCTTCTGATCCCCGCCAATCCTTGACGCAGCAGTCTGCCTCTTCCATTCTTTAGCGTACATCAAAACAAGATCCCTACGCCGCGTCCATGATCCAAGCGGGCCTTTGGCCCCACGTGGTGTAGGGGTCGATTTTTTTCGGGAGGGGTCTTGGTCGAGCGAGTGGCGGTGCTTCTGGACGGCGAATTCGTGAAGAAAACGCTCGGTCGGCGATTGGAAAGAGCCAGACCTTCACTCGCAATTCGAAGCTGATTGTCAAGGTCGAGAACGCACCCAATGTCGCGGTTCGTCGAGGTACGCTCGCCCACCAGGGCTGGCAGCTTGGGTACGCCTCCGTAAAAGCAATGCTTGCGGGAACCAAGCAGTCGGTCGTCGCCCAAGACATCGCTCCGAGAATCCGGCAGAAGGGGGTCGACATGCGAATCGGTCTCGATATCGCTTCGCTGGCTCTCAAGAGGCTGGTGTCGACGATCGTCCTGGTGGCGGGAGACTCTGACTTCGTTCCCGCGATGAAGCTCGCCAGGCGGGAGGGCCTGCGAGTACTGCTTGATCCGCTTGGGAGTTCCCACGTCCGGCCCGAACTCAAGGTCCACGCGGATCTCGTCATCTGACGGCAGCTCAGGTGGTCGTGCGACGGGTGGCGACGACCTCCTTAGTCGGGTGTCGGAGAAGCAAGGATGATGGCTCGAAGGGATGTAAAGTCGAGTTTCCATTGTGTAAGGTCGGATTGACATCCCGCGACCTCAACCGCAACCAGCGGCGGGCGGTGGACTGGAACGACGGTCCCCTCCTCGTCCTCGGCGGCCCCGGTTCCGGCAAGACCGCCGTGCTGACCCTGCGGCTCGCCCGGTTGCTGGAGGAGAACGACGACGCTGCGGTGCTCGGGCTCGCCTCCACCGACAAGGCGGCCGCCGAGATGCGGGAGCGGGTGGACCGTATCCTCGGCGAACACACGGATCGCGTCCAGCTCTGCACGTTTCACAGGTTCGCCGCCGACATCCTGGGACAGCACGGAAGCCACCTCGGCATCCGGCCGGACTTCCAGCTTCTCACGCGGGATGAAGAACGCGTCGCCATCCTCGAAGAGGTGGTCGCCGGGCTCCCCGGCACAACGTCTTCGTCGTGACGACGACCAGATCATCTACCAATGGAACGGGGCCAGCCCCAGGCGGTTCGACGACCTGCGGAACGACTATGAGCTGGAGACCGTTCAACTGCCGGAGAGCTACCGCTGCCCCCCCGAGATCGTCGAGCATGCGAACAGGTTGATCGGTCACAACACGCGGCTGGTCACGACCCGGAAGACCGTTTCCGTGCGCGAGGCGGTGGCCCCGTACGCGGAAACCGTTCGGCAGGCGGTGGTTGGCAACCAAACCGAGGAAGCGCAGTACGTGGGACGCGACATTCGCGATCGCGGGCTGGCACCTGCCGACTGCGCTGTGCTCGGGCGTACCAACCGATTGGTCCGAATGGCCGCCGATGTGCTCCAGCTCGCGGGTCATGCAGCATTCGTGCCCCAAAGAAAGGGTGAATTCGACTCACCCGTGCTCGGTGTTCTGGTGGAGGCGCTGAGGCTGGCCAATTCCCGGCATGACCGGGTGGTGTTGCGAAGAATGTGCCGACAGTGGGAACACCTCACTGGCGTGGCGATCGAACCGCACGCGGTTGGGGCCGCGGCCGCTCTGGCCGGTGGCGATTTCCTGCGGGCGTGGACCGACGCGGCGGCCGACGCGGGGCCCGGAGAGGGCCGGACGGCGCTGCAGCAAATCCGGACCGGACTCGTGGACGGCCTGGCGTTCCCCGGGATCGTGGATTCGTTCCTGGACGGCGGGTGGCGGTCGTGGGGCGATGGCGACGCAAACGAATCGAGCGAAGAGGAAGTCGAAACCTGGAGGATCCTGCACCGGGACATCGTTGGTGAACATGGCCGTGGGGTGACCCTGAACACCTTTCTGCAGCGCCTGGACCTCTCGTCCAAGACGCCGCCCCCGGCGCCGAACGCGATCCCGTGCATCACCGTGCACCGCTCGAAGGGACTACAGTTCAAGCATGTCTACCTGATCGGGATGGCCCAGGAGGTGTTCCCATCCTACCGGGCGCTCAAGGGCGGGCCGCGGAGCAAGGAAGTGCAGGAGGAGCGCCGGAGCTGCTTCGTGGCAATCACGCGGGCGCGGGAGACGCTGACGTTGACGCGGGCGCGGCAGTACTACGGATATGTGAAGGGGCCGTCGCAGTTTCTGGGGGAGATGGGGGTGTGAGGGGGGGAATGTAAGGTCGGGTTGACATTCTGACAAGTGTGGTTGACATCTGGTGGCCTGATCGTCATCGCGGTTAGAGTTACTGCGGACCCCACCGATTGAATGCCGAGCCCGTGTGGGCGGGTCTTCTGCCGGAATCGACACGAAGCCATAGACCTATCGTGACCCCCGACCAACTCCTCGACCGCCTGGCCGCCGTCAGGATCGACCGAAGCCACGGCGGCCGGGCGCCCCACAAGCCGCTGATGCTGCTGCTGGCGCTCGCCCGTGTCGGGTTGGGGCCGGAGAGCCGGCTGATCCCCTACGAGACTGCGGACGCGCGCTTCAAGGAACTCTGGGAGGACTTCGGACGGCCAGGTGCGCGACCCCGTGTCGAGTACCCGTTTGGCAGGTTGCGAAACGACGATGGTTTGTGGGAGATACCCGAGGAATCACAGCTGTCCACGGGACGGGGGGAGGACCTCCGGGTCGGCGAAGCGAAGGGCCTTGGGATCACGGGTGGATTCCGGCAGGACGTCCACGATCTGTTGTCGAGTGACGCGGACCTCGTGTCACGCGCTGCCCGCCGGATCCTGACGGAGCACTTTCCGCCATCGATCCATCAGGACATCCTGGAGGCCGTGCGACTCGCGGCGGGGCCATCGTCCCACGGACTCGACGAACCCATGCCCCGAAGAGGCAGGAAGGTCAGGGAGTACA
>VXOC01000113.1 GCA_009840215.1 Gemmatimonadota bacterium
TTTTTTTATTTATCGGGCGACCACCAATATTTACAGGCTTAATTTGGTCGGCTGGGAATTTTGTTTATATTATACCGCGCCACGACCCCATCCGTCACCACCACCACCGGGGTCGCCCCCTCCTCCCTGGCACGGCCGAGGTACGAGCCCACCGGTCCCAGATCCACCCCGGCCTCCCTGGCGAACGACGGCGACCCCACGAGCACCTTGCGCCCACCCACCGAGGCGGAGGCTCCCCGCCCCGGGTGCGCCACGAAGTGCTTCGCACGGGACCAGCGCACCCCGCGCTCACCCGCGTACCATACGATCGCGCGCGCCGCCGGGTGTTCGGACGCCTCCTCCACGCTCGCGGCGACTTCGAGCAGATCGCTCCCGGATGTATCGGCCGAGGCACCGGCGAAGGCGACCGACGGCCTGCCGAGCGTCAATGTCCCCGTCTTGTCCAGGATAACGGTGTCCACCCGCCGCGCCCTCTGCAGGGCCTCGCCGTCGCGGATCAGCACGCCGTGCGCGGCCGCCTTGCCGATCGCGATCATTACCGAAATCGGCGTGGCCAGCCCCAGTGCGCAGGGACAGGCGATCACCAGGACGGCCACCGCGGTCACCACGGCGAAGTTGATTCGCGGTTCCGGACCCGCCAGCACCCACACGCAGAACGTGACCATCGACACCAGGATCACGGCCGGGACGAAGTAGCCGGCGATCACGTCCACAGTCCGCTGGATCGGCGGTTTCGTTCCCTGGGCGCGCTGCACCAGCTGAATGATGCGCGCCAGCACCGTATCCGCGCCCACGCGGGTAGTCTCGACGGTCAGCGCCCCGGTCGCGTTGATCGTACCACCCACGACCACGTCCCCCGGCGACTTCGCCACCGGTTCGCTCTCACCGGTGATCATCGATTCGTCGACCTCGCTTTCGCCCTCGCGGACGCGGCCGTCCAGGGGCACCTTCGCCCCGGGCCGCACGAGGAGCGTGTCGCCCGGAGCGACATCGGCCACCCGCACGGTCTCCACCCCGTGCTCGGTCACGCGGTCGGCCGTCTCGGGGCTCAGGTCGTAGAGGGACCGGAGCGCCCGCGCGGTGCGTCCCCGCGCGCGGGCCTCGATCGCCTGGCCCAGGACCACCAGGGTGATGATCACCGCGACAGCCTCGTAGAACGGACGGGCGCTGCCCTCGGGGAAGAGGTGGGGCGCCGCAACCGCTACCGTGGAGTAGAGCCAGGCCGCGCCGGTACCCAGTGCCACCAGCGTGTCCATGTTCGCCGAGCGGCGGCGCGTGGCGGTCCAGGCGCCCGTGAAGAAACCGCGTCCCGTGTAGAAGAGGATCGGCAGGGTCAGGAGGCCCGAGAGCCACCCGGCCGCGCCTCGTACGCTTTCGGCGAGGACCGGCAGTCCCGGAATCATCTCCCAATGCCCGATCACGACCACCGGCAGCCCGCACGCCACACCCACCCGGAACCGCTTCATCAGCGCGGCCCGCTCCGCCTCACGTTCTTCGTCGCGCTCCCGCGACGCTTCCAGAACCTCCTCCGTCCCGGCGAGCACCTCCGCCCCGTACCCTGCTTCCTCGACGGCGCCCACGAGCGATTCCATGTCTACGGCCGGCTGCAGCAGCCGCACCTGCGCAACCTCCTCGACCAGACTCACGCTGGCCTCGCCCACACCGTCCGCAGTCTCCAGCGCACCCTCGACCGTCCGCACGCACGAGGCGCAGTGCATGCCCCGGATGCGCAGCTGGATCTCGTTCGCCCCGGGCGCGGGCGCCCCGGTTCCCGCTTCGCGAGCCACCCCCGCCGCTTCGCTCACCGGCGTCCCTCCCTTCGCCGCACCGTCAGTCCCAGCAGCCACTCCTCCATGAGGACCTCGCCGGGAATCGCGCTGGCCTTGAGGAGCTGGTCGAGCCGGCGTAGACCGCGCACCGCGTCCGCGAGTTCGCTGCGGGTCCAGCGCTGCGCCTGCGCCACGATGCGCCGGGCGAGGAAACGCTGGTAGGGCGGCAACGCGGCCTGGAGGGCAGGGACGCCGCCCTCGATGGCCACCCCGATGCGCAGCAGCTGTGACGAGAGGCCGATGACCAGCCCGATCACCGATTCTCCCTGCGCCAGGAGGACGGGAAGTCCGTTCGCCGCCTCTCCGATCCTCCGGTTGCCGACCAGGTCGAACCACGCCCAGCGATCCTGGCTCGGCAAGCGGATCCCGCCCCTGCGCACGGCGTCCAGGTCCACCGCTGCCCCCTCGCCCACCATTTCCGCCAGCTTCCTCACTTCCTGGGTTAGCATGCCCAATTCGGTACCGGCCGCTCCCGCCAGCGCCTGTGCCGCCTCGATCTCCACCGTCACCCCGAGTTCTTCCCGCGCCCATGTCACCAGCCAGCCGGGCACCGAGTCGGGGGGTACGGGCTTGAATTCGACCGCTGTCGCGGCGCGGGCCAGGTCCCTGTAGAACTTCGCCTTCGACCGGGAGGGCACCGTGGCCTGGAGGATCAGGACCAGACCGGGAGGGGGTTTCCTTGCGGCGTCGAGGACGACCTCGCGCGCCTTGGGACTCGCCGCCAGACCCTCTGTCTCCTTCACGAGCACGACGCGCCAGGAGGCCATCATCGGGGGCGTGGCGATGATCGACGCCAACCGCTCGACCGTGGTCTCGGTGCCAACCAGACGGTCCACGTTGAAGGCTTCCGTGGCCGGGTCGGCGTACCGCTCCAACAACGCCCCCGCGGCGACCGCCTTGCGGTACTCGTCCCCGCCGTGAAGAAAGAAGACTCCGCCGTCTTTCGCGGCGGTCAGCGCCCTGGGCAGCAACCCCGGCTTCCGGTCGTTGGTCGTCGCGCCTTGCCGGCCCGGCGCCTCACCGCTGTCGGTGCTCGGGCTCCGTCCACGGGCTAGTCCCGATCCGGATTCGCTCTCGAGTCCAGAGCACCGTCGGACTGCTGCTCCGGGAACAGCCAACGGACGCTATCCCACAGGTCCGGCTGGCTCGGCTCCGCCGGCGTCCGCGGCTCCAGCGGCAGGAATGCCGGGGCATTCGTCGTGGGCGGAGTTCCGGCAACCACCGGGGGCATATCGACTTCGGGGGTCGCACCGGAGAAGAAGGGGCTCCAGGCAACCGCGGCGAGCAACAGGGCCACCACGACTGCGGCCGACAATGTCACACCCGAGCCGACCGTCCCCAGCGCCAGCGATTCCCGCTCGAAGGCCGTGGCCCGGTACCGCACCTCGGCGATGCTCATTGGGGCGGCCGCGGGCTTTTCGACCGGGGTGCGAAGGACCCCGACTCCCCTTCGAATCACGCGGTCATAGCGCCGACACGAGGGGCATCCGGCCATGTGTCCGACAAAAGACGACCGATCCTCGACACCGAGGCGGCCGTCCCGGAAATCCGAATACCCTTCGAGGAACTTCCGACACCACTTGGGCACGGGAGCCGTGTCGGTCCCGGCAGCGTCTCCTCGATTTGCGATCTTGTTGTCCACTATGCTCCTGGCCATGCCCAAGCCGGAAAACCGGATGGCGGCACGCGAAAAAACTCGGGGCGATTTGCGATTGCCTGAACCCCACTCTGGAAGTCGGCTGCTCACTTCGGACTCCAATCTAGCGCGCGAGAGCTTGCATACAAGTACCACGAATGCCCGCTCGATGTTCCCCCGAGCGGCGGATGGGGCGGCCATGCGAAGACCCCACCGGCCGTGAACACCCAGGCTCACGGCCGACGGGGTGGCTGGGGGAAGTCCTGCCGGGCCCCGGCGCCGGACCGCTAGTCGATCATGGGCGCAATGATCCGGGCGAAGCTGTTTCGCGCCCGGTTCAGGCGGCTCTTTACGGTTCCCAGATTGCAGCCGGTAATTTCGGCGATCTCTTCGTAGCTCTTGCCGTGAAGCTCCCGCAGCACGAACACGGTTCGGTGATGTTCGGGAAGTTGCTCGACGGCCTCGTTCACCTTCTCGCGCAGAAAGCGCCTGCGGTAGAGGTCGTCCGGCCGGGTTTTCGGGTCTTCCCATTCCAGGGGCCGATAATCGGCATCCCAGTTCTTCATGATGGCCTGGAACAGCACCAACGGGTTCCGTGAGCGGTTGCGAAGCTCGTTCTTGGCCAGATTGCCGGCGATCGTGTAGATCCAGGTGGAGAACTTCCTCGTCTGGTCGAATCGGTGAAGGTGCCTGTAGACTCGCACGAAGGTCTCCTGTACCAGGTCCTCCGCCTGCTCGCGGTCTCCTACGGTTCGCGAGACGAAGTTGTGAAGCCGCTTGTCGTAGCGGCGGACGATTTCAGCAAAGGCCCTGTCGTCGCCATCCAGAAACTGCTGGACGACCTGACTGTCACTCAGTGCCTCGACTCTCCGCCTGGCTTCCCTGGCCGTGTGTGCGTTCCCGACACGGACATTCCCGGCCTGACGCAGTTTGCCGCGGGACATCGTTCTCTCCCTCGCCCTTCCGGGCGTCTGCGGGATCCCATTCCGGGACCCCTCGGGTCAATTCCTGGTACCTGCAGTACACGCATGAAGCGTGCCAACCCGTTCAGCGGCATGAACAGTGGCCTACGGTTCCCGATTCGTCCTCAGGAGAGGACACCGGATTCCCATTCGGGTGACGGAACGTGGGTCCCGGGACGATTCGGTTGTCCGCGGCCCGCAGTCTGTGGACGTGGCCGCCCAGGGCGGCCAGGCGCCGGACCGGCCGGACGCTCTCCGCGGGCCTGTCAGCCCCCCAGCAGAAAGCGCGCGGCGTAGAGGATGGTCACCAGTGACTTGGCGTCGGTCATCTTTCCCGCACGGGCCAGTTCGAGCGCCTCCGAAAGCGGCATACGCTGCACCTGGAGGAATTCGTCCTCGTCGCTGCACACTGTTCCCTCGGTGAGATCGAAGGCCGCGTACAGATGAATCCTCTCGTTCGTGAAGCCCGGGGTGGTGTGAATGGTGGTCAGCTTCACCAGCTTTCCGGCCCGGAAGCCCGCTTCCTCTTCCAGTTCGCGCCGCGCACACTCCTCCCAGCTCTCGCCGGGCTCGATGATGCCGGCGGGCACTTCGTAGATGACGCCGCCCGCCGCGTATCGATACTGCCGCAACAGCACGACTTCCGGGTCGGCGTCCTCCTTCCCGCCCAGTATCGGCAGGACCGCCGCCGCGCCGCGGTGACGGACCAGTTCCAGCTTGCCCACCGACCCGTCCGGGAAGCGCACCGTATCCACGCTCAGGTGAACGATCCTGCCGTCGTGAATGACAGTCGTCCCGAGACGGGCGCGCCGGTCCTCGCTCATCGTGCGGCCGGCGTCACGGCCTCTTCGTGAACGGTCACCGGGCCGATCCCCAGACCCTCCAGCTGCGGCACGACCTCCTCGGCGTTGCCCACCACCACGGTGCACAATTCGCCCGGACGAATGTGGTGGCGCGCCGCCCGCGCCGCGTGCGCCGCTGTCACCCCGCGGACCCGGTCGCGATAGCTCCGGTAGTAGTCGTCCGGCAGGTCGTAAACGGTCATCCCGGCAATCCTGGACGCGATCTGCCCCGTGGTCTCCAGACGCAGCGGGAACACGCCGGCAAGGTAGCTCGTCGCGGCCTCGACCTCGTCCCGGGTGGGTCCCTCTTCCACGAGCCCCTCGATTTCACGGAAGATCTCGCCGATGGCGGCACCGGTTACCGCGTTTTCGACCGCGGTCGAGACCGCGAACGGACCCGGTCCCCGCCTGGGCGCGAAGGAGGACCGCACGCCGTATGTGAAGCCGTGCCGCTCACGCAGGTTGAGGTTCAGCCGCGAGGAGAACGAACCGCCCAGCACCAGGTTCAGCACGATCAGCGCAAAGTAGTCCTCGACCGAACGCGGCACCCCGACGTGTCCCACGCGAATCCGCGACTGCACCGATTCGGCCCGGTGCACCACGTGGACCACGCGCTCCCGCTGCCCCGGCGACGCGACGGGATCCGCCGGCAACGCCGCCACCCGGTCCCAATCGCCGAATCCCGCCTCGGCGGCGGCCAGCGCCTCTCTTTCCTCCACGTCGCCCACCATGACCAGGGCCGCCTCCGAGGGTCCGTAGCGGCCCGCCACGAAATCGCGGGCATCGCCGACAGCGATACCGCCGATGGATGCCTCGGTCCCTCCGACGGGCCGCGCATAGGTGCCCCCCTCCGCAAAGACGAAGCGGGCATGCGCGTCCGCAGCCAGCGCCGCGGGATCCATGCGCCGCTGGGCGGCGGTGGCCAGGCGCTGCGCCCTGTACCGCTCGAACTCCCCGTCCTCGAAGGCCGGAGAACGCACCATTTCGGCCAGGAGGGGCATGGCGTCGGGAAGGTGTTCGGCCATGCAGGAGACGGCCACCGTGGTGGAGTCCCATCCGGTCGCGGCCCCGAAGCTCGCGCCGATGTCCTCCAGTGCGCGTGCCAGTCGCCGGCTCGAAAGACGCGTCGTACCTCCCTCCAGCGCATCTCCCGCCAGGACCGCGAGTCCCTCCCGCCCCGCCGGAGAGGCGGTTTCACCCGCGCGCAGCACCACCATTGCGGTGACGACCGGCAGCGGAACCGCGGACACGAGGCGCACCTCCATGCCGTTGCCCAGAAGCTGCTCGGTGACCGCGGGGAATTCGAAGGGGCGGATCGGACCCGCAGCCGGAGGGGTGTTGCGGGCGCTCATGCGGTCCAGCCTTCGAACGCGGATGCGGCTCGCCCACGGTCGCCACCCCTCATGCGCCGGCCACCTCGCGGTCGGAAGCGCTCGGCCGCACGCCTTTCCCCTCGCCAGGCAGGTACCGCACGACTGCCCGGTTCCCGGCGTGCAGATAGGTGCCGCACCACTGCCGCGCCTCGTCCGGAGTCACCCGGCGCAGACGGCGCAAGTCCTCGTTGAGCCGGCGGGCGTCGCCGAAGAGGGTGGCGTACATGGAGAGCGAATCGGCCCGCGTCTCCAGCCGCTGCAGCGCGCGCAGGGTGCGGGTCTCACTGCCGATCACCGCCCGCGCGACCTCCGACTCGTCGAGGTCGGCAGCCGTGTCGAGTTCAGTACTCACGGCAGCCTCGAGTTCGTCCGCTCGCGTCTCCGGAAAACCCGTGGCGATCACCAGGAACATGGTCGCGCCGCTGGGGAGGGGCAGGAGGTGACAGGAGGCCGACTTGGCCACACGGCGGCGCACCAGACGGTCGTAGAGCCGGGATGAGCGGCCGCGGCCGATGACGTTGGACGCGATCTCGCCCGCGTAGAACGCCTCGGTGGTGAAGGGGGGGACGCGGGCGGCCATGTAGACCCTGGGCAAGGGCACCGCCGCGTGTACGTCGCCGCGCACCGTCTCGCCGGTCGAGAGGGGGATTCGCGACGTGCCGGGGAGGGGGGGAG
>VXOC01000208.1 GCA_009840215.1 Gemmatimonadota bacterium
TCCCGCGACCCCCCATCCACCACCACCACCACGCTCTCCAGACCCAGCTGAGACAGGTCCCCCAGCAACCCGGGAAGATTCTCCTCCTCGTCCAATGCCGGAATCACCACCCCGATCCCGGCGGACCGCGGGTGGACCGGCCTGCCCGAGAACGTCACTTCCTATCGCGGTATGTCGTTCAGCGTCCAGTCGTATTCGAAGAACTCCACCTTCGTCCCGGGGTCCAGCAGCGCCTCCCGGTAGTCCCCGTCCGCGAACTCCGCGAAGAAGGCCCGAATCCCCTCGTTGTTCCCCCCGAAGTCCTCCTTGAACCAGTCGAGCACCTTGTTGACGTGTACGGTCCGCCGGTCCCCCACGGTCGACACGTCGAAGTGTTCGGTGTCCATCATGAAGGCGCGCACCCGCTCGTCGAGTTGCTCGTTCAGCGTCGCCGCCAGGTAGGCCCGGTCGATCAGCGGGGGGCAGCTCCACGCGGCGCAGTTGACGGCGAAGTGGATGCGCGCGTCGCCCATGGGCCGGATGATCTCGTGCTCGATCTCGTCCTGGGAGCGCTCCTCGCCGGCCACGCGGCAGTGGTCGCCCGTAAAGACGTCCTCGATCTGCCACACCGAGTTTTCGGGGCGGCCGGCGGCCCGGTTCCTGAGTCCGTGAAAGCCGCCGGCCTTCTTGATGGGATAGTGCTCGATGACGCGCTTCAGCATGCAGGCGTTGTAGGCGTTGATCCAGAAGGCCAGCTGGTCCTCGCGCGTCGCGTTCGTGACGGCCGAGATATCGGTGGCGTCCAGACGGGCCAGGTAGGCCCGGAGCCCCGCGTCGTTTGCGGCGAGCCCGGCGTAGTCGACCTGGGCGTCAATGACGACTGCGGCCAGCACGTCGGTGAACTCGGTGTGGTCCGGAAGTTCCTGTGCGGAGGTGGTGCTGAGCCCCAGGCCCCCCATGGAGACAACTGCAGTTGACAAAAAGACAACTATGGTTGACATACCGGGCAGTCTCACGTTCATTTTCTTCAGGATGGTTGGGAGGAAACTGAGGAGGACCAGTAGCAGGCCCGCCACGAGCACGCGTAGCCACGCGTCGCGTGAAGCCTCCTGGGAGCCCTGCAGGATTGAATCGGCGAAGAAGGTGTAGACCGCGGTCCCGGGCAGGATGCCGATCAGCGTCGCGGTCGCGTAGGTGCGCCACTTCAGCGCCATGAGACCCGACCCGAAGTTGAGGGCGTTGAAGGGTGCGAGGGGGATCAGGCGAAGGGTCAGCAGACCCCTGAACCCGTGCTGTTCGACGATGCCGTCCAGTTTGTTCAGCACTTTGGAGTCCTTTCCGATGAGGCGCCGCACCGCGTCCCCCCCCAGCGAACGGGCGACGAGGAAGGCCGCGTTGGCGCCGATGTTGGCTGCGATGAAGTTGTAAAGCGTCCCCCAGTAGAAGCCGAAGACGGCGCCCCCGGCAAGCGTCAGAATCGTTCCGGGGACCGCCAGCGCGGTGGCGGTGGCGTAGATGCCGATGAAGATCGGAGCGGCCCAGGCATTGCCCCTGAGCCATTCGATTCCATCGCCGATGCCTTCGAGGGTGAGATAGGGTCCGGCCGGAGTCGCCTTGACGCCGAAAAAGCCCCCGACGATGAGGAGCACGAAGGCCCCGAGCTTCAGCCAGGCTCCGGTTCGGCCCTTTGGCTCGGCGGGGCCGGTCGCCCCGCTCACATTTGCTTCGCTCTGCGTCGCGTCTATTTCAGCCATTTGATGACTTTCTTGAGTGTCCTTCCCCCGGGCGTGTCGAGGCGGGAGCGCATGTATTCGCCCGAGGCGCGCTTCACGCCTTCGACCATGGTGGGGTAGGGGTAGATGGTGCCGTTGACCTTGCTCAGGCTCAGGCCGTGCTGTTTGGCGAGGACGAGGGGCATGAGCAGGTCGCCGGCGCCGTGGGCGACGATGGTCGCGCCGATCACCTTGCCCTTGCGGTCGGCGGAGATCTTCACGAACCCGACCGCCGAGCCGTCCACGATGGCGCGGTCCAGGTCGTCCATCTCGTAGCGGTAGGTCGTGCCGCCGGCGTCCTCCGCCTCATCCTCCGACATGCCGATGTGGGCGACTTCGGGGTCGGTGTAGGTGACCCAGGGCACGCTGTCGTAGCGGATCTTCGTCTTCGCGGGGAGGACCAAATTGCGGAGCGCCACCTTGGCCATGTGCTCCGCGACGTGCGTGAAATGGAGTCCTCCGGCAACGTCGCCCACCCCCCACGCGGATTTGGAGCTGGTGCGCAGGTGCTTGTCGACGATGACGGCGCCCATGCCGGTCCGGATCCCGGCGGCGTCGAGGTCCAGGCCGTCGATGCAGGGGCGCCGCCCGGTCGCGACAAAGACCCGGTCCACCTCGATGCGGCCCCCGTCGTCCGTCTCGAGGACCGCTCGCCCGTTTTCCGAAGCTACGCGGCTCACACCGGCCCCGGTGCGGACCCCGATCCCCTCCGCTTCGAGGAGGCCCTGCATGAACGCCGCCACGTCCCGGTCCTCCTTGATCAGGATCCGGGGCATCATTTCCAGGATGGTGACCTTCGATCCCAGCCGCGCGAAGACCTGCGCGAACTCGACGCCGATGGGTCCGCCGCCCATGATCGCGATCGAATCGGGGAGCTCGTTCTCGTCGAAGACGGTCTCGTAGGTCCAGTAGCCGATGTCCGCGAGGCCGGGGATGGGGGGGATGGCGGGCACCGCCCCGGTGGCGATCACGAAACGCTTGGCGCGCAGGGTGCTCCCTCCGTCGACCTCGACCGTGTTGGGGTCGAGGAAGCGCGCGGCCCCGAAGTGGACGGCGACGCCCATCTTGCGGAAGCGTTCGGGGTCGTCGTGGTGGGCGACGGTGGCGCGCGCGGCCCGCATCCGTTCCATGACGGCGCGGAAGTCGTGGCGGGCGCCGTTTGGAGTGAGGCCGAGGGCGGCGGCGCGGTCCATCTGCCGGGCGAGGCGGGCCGACGCGATGAGGGCCTTGGAGGGGACGCAGCCCGTCCAGAGGCAGTCGCCGCCGAGTGCGTGTTTCTCGACGATGGCGGGGTTCATGCCGAGGTAGGCTGCGCCGGCCGCCGTGACCAGGCCGCCGGTGCCGCCGCCGATGGCGACGAGGTCGTATTCGTGTATCCGGGAATTGCCCATTTGGGGTTCTATCGAAGGTCTGTGGGAAAGTTGGCCGATTCTGACATGTATGCGCCCATCAATAGAAGGTACCTTGGCTGCATCGGAAACGGTTCCAGGGTTCCAGGGTGGGCCGGGCGGGTGCCGCGAAGCGGGCGCGGATCACGCCTTCGCCGACCTTGACCCGGAGAGGTTTCGTGTTATCTTCGGTATTAGCAAAGCCAACCCCCGTCGCGAGGAAGAGGTTCCATCGATGCCCAGACAGCCGATGTCCAGCAAGAGGACGTCCACCACGAACGGCAAGGACAAGCAGCACAGGGAGAAAGCGCTCAACACGGCCCTGACCCAGATCGAGCGGTCGTACGGACGCGGCGCGATCATGCGCATGGGCGCGGAGGGCGCGAACCTCCAGATCGATGCGATCTCCACCGGTGCGATCAACCTGGATGCGGTGATCGGGGTGGGCGGGGTGCCCAAGGGCCGGATCAGCGAGATCTACGGCCCCGAGTCGTCGGGGAAGACGACGCTGTGCCTTCACGTGATCGCCAACGCGCAGCGCGACGGCGGCATCGCGGCGTTCATCGACGCCGAGCACGCGCTCGACATCCAGTACGCGCGCAAGCTCGGGATCGACGTGGACAACCTCCTGGTGTCGCAGCCCGACACGGGCGAGCAGGCGCTGGAGATCGCCGAGGTGCTGATCCGGAGCAACGCGGTGGACGTGATCGTGGTGGACTCGGTGGCGGCGCTCGTCCCCAGGGCCGAGATCGAGGGCGAAATGGGCGACTCGCACGTGGGCCTGCAGGCGCGGCTGATGAGCCAGGCGCTCAGGAAGCTGACCGGCGCGGTGAGCCGCTCCAACGCGGCCGTCATCTTCACCAACCAGATCCGCGAGAAGATCGGCGTCATGTTCGGCAGCCCCGAAACGACGTCGGGGGGCCGCGCGCTCAAGTTCTACGCCTCGCTCCGCATGGACATCCGTCGCATCGGGGCCCTCAAGGACGGGCCCGAGGTGATCGGCAACCGCACCCGCGTCAAGGTGGTCAAGAACAAGTGCGCGCCCCCCTTCAAGCAGGCCGAGTTCGACATCCTCTACGGCCGGGGGATCAGCCACACGGGGCTGCTGATCGACATCGGCGTGGAGCACGGGATCGTGGAGAAGTCGGGGTCGTGGTTCTCGTACGGTGATCTGCGTCTGGGGCAGGGCAAGGAGAATGTGCGGACGTTCCTCAAGGAGAACCGCGACGTGGCCGAGGAGATCGAGGGACGGCTGCTGGTGGCGCTGGGGATTCGGGAGGAAGTGGAGCAGGAAAGTGGGGATGAGGCGCCGGCGGTGAAGGTGGTCTGAGGGGGGGCGGCGGGCTGATCCAGCCGGTGTCCCAATCCGACATGCTCGCGTCCCGGGTTTTGCCGCGGCGGCGGGTGGGCGGTTGATCGGAGACTGAAGCCACACCGCCGCACGGGCCGGTACTCCGGTTGGCCCCGTCGGGCTAGCTTTAGGAACTCCGCGGGGCCGAACTCCCTGCACCGTCACCATCCCGGTTCCGACCCGGCTGATCCACAAGCCTCCGATTCCATGAAATCCGCCGAAATCCGCCGGAGATTCCTCGAATATTTCGAATCCCGGGGTCACGCCGTCCGCCCCAGTTCCCCCCTGGTCCCCGCCAACGACCCGTCGCTGCTCTTCACCAACGCCGGGATGGTCCAGTTCAAGGGGGCCTTCCTGGGCGAGGAGAAGCTGCCGTTCGCCCGCGCGGCGACCTCGCAGAAGTGCGTGCGCGCGGGCGGCAAGCACAACGACCTCGAGGAGGTGGGCCGCACGGCCCGGCACCACACCTTCTTCGAGATGCTCGGCAACTTCTCCTTCGGCGACTACTTCAAGCGCGACGCGATCGACTACGCGTGGGAGTTCCTGACGGTCGAAATGGGGCTGGATCCGAACCGGCTGTTTGTGACCGTCCACTACACGGACGACGAAGCGGCCGGGCTTTGGACCGAGGTGGCCGGAGTCGCGCCGGAGCGGATCTACCGGCTCGGGGACAAGGACAACTTCTGGCAGATGGCCGACACGGGACCGTGTGGTCCGTGCTCGGAGATCCACTACGACCTGCGACCGCCCGAGGAGTGGGGGACCGTGCCGGAAACGGAGGAATTCGAGAGGCGCGGCGAGGCGGGCGAATTCCTGGAGTTGTGGAATCTGGTGTTCATGCAGTTCGACAGGGACGTGTCGGGGACGCAGACTCCGTTGCCGGCACCGAGTATCGACACGGGCCTGGGGCTGGAGCGGCTCGCGGCGGTCATGCAGGGGGTGGGAAGCAACTATCACACGGATCTGTTCGTGCCGTTGGTGGAGCGGGTGGCGGAGGTGGTGGGGCGGGCGTATGACGCCGAGAGCGAGGAGGGTGTCTCGTACCGGGTGCTCGCGGACCATGCGCGGGCGGTGGCGTTTCTGCTGGGGGACGGGGTCTTTCCGTCGAACGAGGGGCGGGGGTATGTGCTGAGGAGGATTCTTCGCCGGGGCGTGCGGCATGCGTGGCTGCTGGGGAGGCGGGAGCCGACGCTGGTCAAGGTGGTGGATCGGGTGATCGACTTGATGGAGGGGGCGTATCCCGGGCTGGGGGCTCGCCGGGAGAATGTGCTTACGGCGGTGCGGGGGGAGGAGGAGCGGTTCCTGGGGACGATTGACGGGGGGATGGAGAGGCTGGATCAGATTGCCCCGCGCGTGGTCGCCGGGGAATCGCCCGAGCCGATCGAGGGGGACGAAGTGTTCAAGTTGTATGACACGTTCGGGTTTCCGCCGGACCTGACGCGGATAGTGGCGGAGGAGCGGGGGTATGGGGTGGATATGGAGGGGTTTGACGAGGCGCTGGAGGGGCAGAGGGAGAGGTCTCGGGGATTTGCGGATCAGATGGGAGCAGCCGTCACGAGGGAGATCGCTCTCGACCCTTGTGGCATACCTCCCTGGCAAATGGCCAGCGATGCACCCGAGCAGCGCTTCGTCGGCTACGACGCGTTGGACGCGGAAACCACCGTTATGGACTGGTGTGAGGGCGATGGGCAGCTCAGCCTCATCCTCCAACACCGCCCCTTCTACCTCGAGTCCGGCGGCCAGGTCTCCGACCACGGCCGCGTCTTCACCGACGTGTGGACAATGGACGTCGCCGAAGTCCTCCGCGAAGGCGACCACGTCATCCTCCGCGGCACACCCACCGGCGCCTTCCCCGGAGAGGCCGTCCTCGGCGCCACCGTCACCGCCCGGGTCGACGCCCCCACGCGCCGCGACACCGAACGCAACCACACCGCCACCCACCTCCTCCACGCGGCCCTGCGCTCCATCCTTGGCGAACACGTCGTCCAGCGTGGCTCCCTCGTCGCTCCGGACCGGCTTCGCTTCGACTTCTCCCACACCGCCCCGATGACGCCCGCCGAAGTCGACCAGGTCGAGGCGATGGTCGCTGAGGGGATCTGGGTCAACCACCCGGTCGTCACCGAAACCCGGCCCTTTGCCGAGGCCGTCGAGGCCGGCGCCATGGCCCTCTTCGGCGAGAAGTACGGCGACGAGGTGCGCGTCGTGGAGATCCCCGGCGTCAGCATGGAACTCTGCGGCGGCACCCACGTCCGCCGCACCGGCGAGATCGGGCTCTTCAAGATCACCTCCGAGACGGGCATCGGCGGCGGTGTGCGGCGCATCGAGGCGCTCACCGGGCGGAGGGCCTTCGAGTACCTGGCCCGCTACAAGGATCGCGTGGAGAAGCTCGCGCTCTCAGTGAAGGCGCAGCCAGCCAACGTCGAACGCCGGGTGGGGGAACTGGTGGCCGAGAAGGCCGCGCTCGAGGAGCTCGTCGACGCCCTGCGCAGACACGGCTCGGGGGGCGCCGATGTGCTGGCCGAGGCCGAGATCGAGGCGGGGGGCCGTCCCGTGAGATACCGGGGGGTGCGCATGAGGGTGCGCAACGCGGGCGACGTGAGAAAATGGGGGGACACGTTCAGGGACTCGCCGGACGCGGGGGTTGCGGTGGTGGCGGCGGAGATGCCCGGGGGGAAGCATTCGCTTTTCGCGTTCGCCACGGACCGCGCGATCGCCGCGGGGCTGAGGGCCGACCAGGTGGTCAGGGAGGTCGCCGCGAAGATAGGGGGGCGGGGAGGGGGGCGTCCGCACATGGCGCAGGCCGGGGTGGGCGACGCC
>VXOC01000049.1 GCA_009840215.1 Gemmatimonadota bacterium
ATTTCCCTCGCCCCCACTCCCCCCCCCCGCCTCCCGGTCCCGCCGCGGTGCGCGCCTCTCCCCTCCGCCCCCGGCCCCCCCCCCCCCCCCGAGTCCAGTACCGGTTCGTGGGCGAGGAAATGGAATCCGGGGACAATGAGGGGTTCATCACCGTGGAGGGTGCCGGGTTCGATCCGGTCCAGATCCCGGTCCTGGCGCACTTTTTCCTGCCGAGCCACCTGGAATTGGGACCGGGGGGACCGCCTGCACGGGTGTTGGTCGGCAGCACGGAGCCCGTTGCCGATTCGGTCGAGGTCCGCTTTACCGGCCCGCGGCCCGATACGAAGTGGTGGGCGACACACTCCGGGGGGGCGTGGGTGGAGCTGGGGACGGCATCGGGAGCCGGTCCCGGAGCCGTGACCTGGACGTTGAATCCGAGTGGCCTCGACGTCGGCACCTACCTCGATACCATCGTCGTGGAGGCCGAGCATGCGACGGGCAGTCCCGCGTTGTTCGTGGGCGTCTTCGAGGTTCAGCCTCCCCTGGGGATCGAGGAAACGCGGGAGAGCGCGGGGTACGGCATCGACGGGTGGTCGCTTGCGCCCAGCGACTCCATCCATTCGGGTCTCTTCGGATTCGGCGCCGAGTACGTGTCCTGGAGCGCCGAGGCGTCCGGCGCCGAATGGCTGGTTATGGAGCGGAGCGAGGGCGGATACGGCGAGGCCGTCGTGTGGAGGCGAAACGCCGAGGGTCTGGCGGCGGGAGTGTACGAGGGCACGATCACGGTGCGGGCAGTCGGGCATCCCGAACTGGTGGGCGTGATCGTCGACCGCTTCGAGATTGTGGCACCGATTGCGGTGGAGGACGCGGCGCATCACCTCCTGGGCGAGGACCGGCTGGTGGCGGCACAGGTCCTCCTGCTGGACTGGTTCGGGAACCGTGACGGCGCCTTTAATGCAGGAGACGTGTTGAAATGGCTGGATCACTGCGCCGAGGGGGGGAGCGGGTCGGGGTGCGCTTTGGGATCGGGACCGGATCCCGGCGTGGCGGCGGCGCAAGCGGGCGGACCGCCGGTTGCAAGGAGGGGGTCATGAAACGGGCTGCTTTGATGTTGCTGGCCGCCGCGGTCGTCGTGGTGGCCTATTCCTGCGGCGAAACGGAGCCGCCGGAGAACCGGCCGCCGCGCGCGGTGGGCGCGATCCCGGCTCAGGAGGTGATGGCCTTCGACACCGTGCAGCTGGACCTGTCGCAGTATTTCGCGGACGACGACGGCGACAATCTGTCCTACTCGGCGACGTCCGGGACGCCGAGGGTGGTGAGGGTGGCCGTGTCCGGGTCGACCCTTCTCATCATTGGACGAGAACGCGGAGCAGCTGCGGTTACGGTGGTCGCGCGGGATCCGGACGGGCTCTGGGCGACCCAGAACATCAGCGTCGAGGTGCTGGGGACGCCTGGTTTTCTGAGACTCGAACTGCACTACGACGAAGTGGACATCGGTGCGGTCGTGCTGCTGTTGGAGGGCCCGCCCGCCGATTCGATCCAGGCCGCCGACGGCTTGACGCTCTATCGTGCCCCGGCGGAGGGAGGGGTGCGGGCTTTCGTGGCCGGACCGATCCCCGTGAGCGGTACGGTATTCCGCTTCTGGGCCGAGGACATCGCTTCGCCGCAGGACTACCAGGGGATCCTGGAGCAGGCCGCGGGCTCCGACTACCGGCAGCGCGGGGCGGTGGAGAGATGGAGGGTCAGGATCGTCCGATAGGTCCCGGTCGTTTCGGCGGCGCGGAGAGCAGTGCCGCGGACGGCCGTCCCGGATCCCCGGTCGGACTGCGCCGCCCCCCAACATGTGAGCTTCCTCAGCTGTCATCTTGATTGCGGGACAGCATGTCCCCCATGCACCTTGTCCATTGGCCAGGCCGTGGTTGGTCCGGCGATTTTCCCTGTCCCAGGAGGACCCGAAAGATGTTGACCCGACGCGATTGGCTTCGCACCACCGCCGCGGCTGGCGCCGCTGTCTCCCTCAGTCCCCGCATGCTCGGGGCACTGCGCACGCAGGACCTGATCACGCGGGCGGTACCGTCCACGGGCGAACAGCTGCCGATCATCGGCCTGGGCAGTTCGGCCACCTTCCGGCGGGTCGCGGGCGGCGAGAATGTGGCCGCGCTGGGCGAGGTCCTGAAGACCTTCACGGACAACGGCGCCACGGTTTTCGACACGGCCCCCAGCTACGGCGCTTCCGAGGAGGTGTCGGGCCAGCTCGCGACCGAGATGGGGATCACGGACCAGATCTTCTGGGCCACCAAGGTGAACGTGGCCGGGCGGGGCGGCGGATCGGCGGATCCGGACCGGGCCCGGGCGCAGATCGAGCGTTCGTTCGGGTACTTCGGGGTTGACGTCATGGACCTGATCCAGGTGCACAACCTGGGCGATCCGCCCGTCCAGGTGGGGATCCTCGAGGAACTGAAGGCCGAGGGACGGATTCGCTACCTCGGGATCACCAGCACGAGCAAGCGCCAGTACCCGGCGCTGGCCCAGGCCATGCAGGACTACCCGCTCGACTTCATCGGGATCGACTACGCGCTCAACAACACGAGTGCCGCGGACGACATCTTCCCGATCGCCCAGGACCAGGGCATCGGGATCCTGGTGTACGTGCCCTTCGGCCGGAACCTGTTCACGCGCGCCTCGGGCCAGGAGGTGCCGGAGTGGGCAGCCGAGTTCGGGGCCACCAGCTGGGCGCAGTTCTTCCTGAAGTTCGCGGCCGCGCACCCGGCGGTGACCTGCGTGACCCCGGCCACCAGCCAGGCCCGCCACATGCTGGACAACATCGGGGCGGCCAGAGGGCGGCTGCCCAACGAGGACGAGCAGGCCCGCATGCTGGAGGTGGAGAAGGCCCTGCCGCCGGCGCCGAGGCGGAGGGGGTAGGGCCAGCCGCCCCGGGATCATCGCTGGACCGGGGAGGCGATAGGGGCCCCGATGTAATGTCGGCATTACATTTTGTAATGCGCAGTATACATCAGCCCTGCTGAAAGCCCGTCACCCGGCGAATCGTCCCGTCCGGGTCGGCCTGGATGTGGTTGAACCCTTCACCCGGCCCGCCCGGGCCGGTGGAGCGCCATCCGACCAGCGCCTCGCCCCGGCAGATGCGGACGTCGCCGGTGTGCTCCAGGGTGTAGCCCGGCATGTACTGGTGGCAGTTGGCGATGTGCATGCTCAGGAGGCCGATGCCGCTGAGCCCGGTCCAGTCGTCCCGGAAGGTGACGTCGTCGGCGCAGCAGCGGCGCAGCGCGGCCATGCGTCTTTCCTCGTCCTGCTCGTTCCAGGCCGCGATCCATTCGGGCAGGGTGCGTTCGAGTCCGGCGGCCAGGTCGGCGCGGTTGGCCGCCAGGTCGAGGCGGCTGAGCTGGAACAGCCAACCGCCCTCCTGTTCCTTCACCGCCCGTGCCGAAGGAAGACCGGTGTGGCGGAGTTCGAGACGGGCGGCGGATCCGTCCGGGTGCACCTGGAAGGCCAGAAGCGACGACCCGGCGGGGTACTCCCCAGCCTGCGGTCCGGACTCGGTGCCCCAGGTAAGCTCAAGGCGACGGATGTCGGGGTCCACGGCCCGGATCTCGCCGGCCATGACGATGCCGAAGCTGGGGAAGGAGGCGCGAAACGGGCTTCCGGGGCGCGGCTCGAAGGTGACTTCGCCCTGCATCCAGGCAGAGAAGCGCATGGGGTCGGTGAGAATGTTCCAGACGGTGTCGGCGCTGGCCGCAATCGGGAAGGAGAGATCGACCTCCGTCGTCCCCTGGCCGCTGCTCTCGGTTGATCGGTCCATCATGTCTCCTGGTGCCGGGAATCCCCCGATCCTGTGCGTGGTGATCAGGTAAGATAAACGCTTGCCCGGCGAGAGCGTTTCGGTTTACCCTCCTTCCGGTCCATTTATGCAATCCGGCACGGGAAGGAGGGAAACTTGGTACACGTGCGCAACGTTGGCGGGGCGGTGCTGGGATCGGTCGTGATGGCCGGTGCGGTCTTCCTCCTCTTCGCGGTCCAGTGGATGGTGTTTGGTTCCGACGGTGCATTTCAGCCGCAGAGTTGGGAGGTGTCGGGGATGTGGCTGCTCGGCTCGATCGTCGTGAGCCTGCTCGCTGCCGCCCTAGGTGGCCTGGTGTGCGCCTGGGTGGCCGCGGACGACCGCGGACTGCTGATGCTCATGGCGCTTGTCGTCGTGATGGGCGTTGCCATTGCGCTGGGTGACGTTCCGGCGACCGAAGGCGCCCGGCTGCAGGAGGTGGGCATGACCGAGGCGATGAACTCCGCCCAACAGCCGAAGTGGATGGCGTGGCTCAATCCGGTGCTTGGCGTCGCGGGCGCCTTCGCGGGTTCGCGGCTGGTGAGGAACCGATAGCGATTCGCTTGCGCGCCCGTTCGGCGGGCCCGATGCCGCCACTGCCGTGACCCAGCCGGCCGGCCGTCCATTCGACCGCTCGATCGTCGAGGGACCCATCGGCCGCGCGGTGTGGATGTTGGCGTGGCCCACGATGCTCCAGAACGTGATCGGGGGTGTGCAGGGACTCGTCGATCACGCCATGGTGGGGCACTTCGTCGGCTATGCGGGCAACGCCGCGATCGGAGTGTCATGGCAGATCTACCTGGTCGTGCAGGTGTTCATCGGCTCGCTCTTCACGGGCATGGGGGTGCTGGTGGCCCGTTTCGCGGGCCGGAACGAGCCCGAGACCGTGAACCGGGTCGTCTACCAGGCGTTTCTTACGGCCGGGATCCTATGCGTGGTGATCCTCGCCCCGCTCGGCTATTTCCTCGCCCCGTCGCTTCTGGATCTCGTCAACGCGGCCCCGGCCGTGCAGGCGGAGGCGCTCCCGTACATCCGCACGATGTTCATCTTCAACTTCGGCACGATGGTCTTCTTCATGCTGGGCGGGGCGCTGCGCTCGGCGGGGGACGCGCGCACGCCGCTCCGGCTGGGGATCGCGATGACCGTCCTGAACGTGGTGATCAGCGTGATCCTGATCCGGGGACTGGGTCCGGTCCCCGCCTTCGGCACGACGGGGGCGGCGATGGGGACCGTGATCGCGGCCGGGATCATAACCGTGGCCGCGGCCGGGTTTCTGATGAGCGGGCGCTGGGTGATCCACATCCACCGGGGGCTGAACTGGCGGCCGGACCCGGCCGTCATCCGCCAGCTCTTCCGCTTCGGGCTGCCGACGGGGATCCAGGGTGTGGCGATGAACATCGGCGGCGTGATTCTCTTGCGCTTCATCGGGTCCCTGGCGAACAGCGCCGAGGCTCAGGCGGCCTACTCGGTCGGATACACGCAGCTCTTCTCGCTGGTCACCTGGACTTCGGTGGGGATCATGGGGGCGACGGCGGCGTTCGCGGGCCAGAACCTGGGTGCCGGGAGGCCCGACCGGTCGGCGCTGGGGGTGCGCGTGGCCTCCGGAATCGGGGTCGGAGTGGCGGTCGGGGTCGGCGTTCTCTTTCTGACCGTGCCCGACGTGCTGCTGGGAGTCTTCGGAATGGAAGATCCCGAGGTGGGCGCTCTGGGTGCCCAGCTGCTGGCATTCCTGAGTGTCTCCGGGGTCTTTGTGGCCGTTGCGCTCGCGCACAACGGGGCCCTGCAGGGGACGGGCGACACTCGCGGCGCGATGTACATCTCGCTTGTCTCGCAGCTCGCGCTGCCCCTCGCCGTGTGCTGGGTCCTGCAGGAGACCGCCGGCCTGGAGGCCTGGCACATCTGGCTGGCGATCCTGCTAGGGCACATGACTCGCTGCGTCCTCGGCATGATCCGCTTCCGGCGCGGCCACTGGCGGGGGATCGAGGTGGAGATCGGGTAGGGGTGCGGGGCGAGCCTGCGGCGCGCGCGTGCGCAGGGATTCGTTAGCGGGGACAGCGGAAGTGGTGGACGCGCAGGCGTCGCGTCTCCACATTGCCGATCATCGCATCAACCATGGTTGGAGTCCCTCGGATGCCGCGAGGGGCGTAAAGCTGAGCAGCACCGGAGGGAGTCATGATCTTGCGTTCGTGGAAGTCGCCGAGTGGGCGGATGTGGGCTGTGAGGGGCCCCTGGGGCGAGCGGTTCGCCCTGTTTTGCTTCGCCACGGTCCTCGCGGGGCCTGTCGCGCCGGTCCCCGTCGCCGCGCAGGAACGGCGTCCCCTGGAGCTGGAGGACTACTACCGGCTGAAGAACGTCGCCAGCCCGGCGCTGTCACCCGACGGGTCACGGGTCGCCTATGTGGTCAGCTGGGTGGTGGAGGAGGAGAATCGGCGCCACAGCGAGATCTGGCTGGCCGACGCGGACGGGACGGGTGAGCCGGTTCGCGTGACCAGTCCCAGCTTCAGCGCTTCGTCCCCTGAATGGACGCCGGATGGTCGGCTCCTGGCGTTCAGCTCGAGGCGGCCCGGCCCCGACGGCCGCACCAGCGGCGGGACCTGGTTCCTTCGCATGGACCGGCCCGCGGGGGAAGCCTTCCAGATCGAGGGCCTGGACGGATCCCCCGTCTTCAGTCCGGACGGGATGTGGATTGCGTTCACGGCGGCGGTTCGCCCACCCCCCGCGCCGCCCCGCACCTACGCGTCGGACTTCGAGCGACGCACGGTGGAGCGCTTCGACGGACGCGACTACGACTGGATGAACTACCGCTTCGACCGGCGCGGCTACCTCCCCGACCCGCGCGATCCGCGTGCAACGCCGCCCCGTGAAATCCATGTGATTCCCGCGGCCGGGGGCGAGGCCCGGCAGCTCACGGATCTGGGTGTGAACGCCGGGGGCCTGGCGTGGAGTGCGGATGGGCGACGACTGGCATTCACCGCCGACAGCCACCAGCGCGACGAGCACAGCTACGAGCGGAGCGACCTGTGGACGGTGGACCTGGACGGCAATGTGACCCGCCTCACCGACGACGAGTACAACTACTCCTCGCCAGCGTGGTCTCCGGACGGTGGGCGGATCGTTGTGCGGGGCAACGAGGGGCTGGATGTGATCATCCGCGAGGGGCGGGACCGGGGGGCGTCGTCCGAGCTCTTCGTCTTTGACGCGGCGACGGGTGAGCGCACCGGCAACCTCACGGCCGACTGGGATCTGATTCCGGGTGGGGTGTCGTGGGCGCCGGACGGCAGGCACGTGTATTTCTCCGCCAGCGCGAGCGGGAATAGTCATTTGTTTCGCGTTCCGGGCGGAGGTGGGGAGGTCGAACAGGTGACGACGGGGGATCGCCGGCTGGGCAGCTTCTCCTTTTCCGCCGACTATGCGCGGGTCGCGTACCGGGCCACCGATCCCGTCAGGCCGGGGGACATCTGGGTGGCGGGGGTGGGG
>VXOC01000308.1 GCA_009840215.1 Gemmatimonadota bacterium
TCAAACCCCCCCCCCGCAGCCCCCCCCGCGCCTTCAAGGAGCCCTGCGCTGCGTCGCCGCCGCCGCCCGCCACCCCGGGGGGGGGGGGCGGGGGGGCCGGAAGGGAACAAATGTTGTCGGTTCGTGGTGCCCGTAGGCCGAGGCTCAGCCCGGTTGCTCGTCGGCGCTCGCTTCCCTGAGCGCGTCCGCCATGATCCCGCACGCGGACCCGATGACGCCGATCCCGGCGAACATCGCGACCGTGGCCAGAATCTTCCCCCCGGCGGTGATGGGCTGGATGTCGCCGTACCCCACCGTGGTCAGCGTGATGACCGCCCACCACAGGCCATCGTAGACCGAGGCAAAGACCTCGGGCTGCACCGCGTGCTCCAGGTGGTACATGCCGAACCCGGCCGTGATCACGATGATGCCCGTACCGGCGAAGAGCGCCCCCGCTTCGTCGAAGGCAAAGCGGAACGCCCGTGCGAGCTTCGCCACGGCGCTGGTGCGGCTGGCGAGTTTCGCCGTGGTGACGAAGAGGCGGAAGATACGAAAGGCACGGAGCACCCTCAGATCGAATCCCGTGAACGCCCACAGCGGCAGGACCGCCAGGAAGTCCACGATCCCGATGAAGCTGAAGGCGTACTTCCTCCAGTCCTCCGCCCGGCGGATGCGGACGATCCACTCGATCGTGTAGAGGGCCCAGATGCCCACGCTGGCCCAGAAGAAGAACGTCGTCGCCAGGGCGAAATCGTCCACGGTCTCAACGCACTGCAGCAGCAGGTCCGCACCGATGACGAAGAGGATCAGCCGTTCAGTGCGTTCGGAGAATGGAGAGGTCTGTCTCATGGGGGGTCTCCCGGGGGTATCAGGTCGTCGACGGGAGCAGTCGGACGGAATCCCGCCGGCATTCGACCGTCGCGAAAAAACCTTTTCCTTTGTAGACTCGATAGTCGGCGTGTATACCCGTTCCCGCAAAGGATGTCGATGACGCCAGCCCCGACCGCTTCGTCCCTCGTCGAGCGATTCAAGCTCAAGGAACGCGGTCGCGAGCGCGGCCAGGACGGTCAGCCGCAAAGCAGCCAGCCCACCCTCGACAACGTGGAAATGGAGGTGGTGGGCTACTGCGACGACCTGTACGCGAAGCGGCGCAACGAATACCACCGCCACCGTTCCGCGCTCGAGGAACGCCTGCAGCCGCCCCCCGCTGACCACGGTGCCGATCCCCTGGTGGAAAACACCTGCAAGGAGATGAGGGACGCGGTCGCGGAGGAGCGCCCGGACCTGTCGCGCGCCACGAGGGAGGCGCAGAGCGCGATCGGCGAGGTCAACCGCTTCCGGCTTGAACAGGGGCGTAACGCCGACGCCGACTACCCGGAGAGCCGCATGTGGCACTGGGGCATCCTGGTGGCCCTGGTGGTCCTCGAGAGCCTCATCAACGGTCTCTTCTTCGGCGCCAACGTCGAGGGGGGACTGTTGGCCGGCACGAGCTACGCGGTCCTGATCAGCGTCGTCAACGTTGTGGTGCTCGGATGGGTTCTCGCCGCGATGGTGCGCGAGATTCAACATCGCAAGGGCAAGCGCAGGATCGGCGGGATGGCCGGGATGGGGGCGGTGGTCGTCGTCGCTGTGTTCTGGAACCTGTTCGTGGCCCACTACCGGGAGGCGCTGCCGTACGATTATCCACCGGCGCCCGATACGCTGTCCCCAGCGGCGGCGCCACCCACCGCCCAATCCCCCGCCACCCAGTCCCCACAGGCCGATTCCCTCCCCGAGTCCTGCTGGCACGGCCCCGACGAATCCGACGCCGACCAGGAAGCGCTCTGCCTCTTCCGCGCCAGCCCCTTCGGACTGGGCGGCTTCTACTCCTACATGCTGCTCCTGATCGGGCTTGCCATGTGCGCCGCAGCCGCCATGGACTGGTTCAAGACGGACGACCCGTACCCTGGCTATGGGAAGCGGGAGCGCCACCGGCGAAAGACGGAGGACAGGCTCGAACAGGACCGCCGCGAGCTGCTGGCGGATCTCAACGAACTCCACGACGACGCCGCGCGCAGGTTGCGCAACGACTTCCGCGATCCCGTCCAGGCCCGGCAACTCGCGCTGAGCGACTACACCAAGCTTCACGCACGGCACACCGACCTCTGGGGCTTCGCGCGCGACCTCGCGAAGAGCTGCAGCGGAGCGCTCGACATCTACCGGAACGCCAACCGGGAAGCCCGCTCCACCCCTGAGCCGCAGGTGTGGCACACGCCATGGGTCGCCGACTGGGATCTGCCGGAGCAGCCCGACAGTTCAAGCCTGATGAGCGAGGCGGAGGCCGAGGAGCGCAGCCGGCAGATGCACGCGGTGCTGGAAGAGCGCGAGCGTCAGCTGAGGGACGTTCACGACGAGTGCTGCGAGCTTGTGAACGAATTCACAAGGCTCGATCCGCACGACAAGGCCGTACCGGCGTGAGGCGGGACCACCGGCGCGGACGGGGGTCGAGGCACGGGCGGGCGGCCGGACGCAACCAGGCCACGAAGCGCAAGAACGTACTCGGCGGGGTGATCGGGCTGCTGGCCCTGCTGACCCTGATCGCCCTCTTCGTTCGCGGCCAGCGCGGCAGCCGCGCCTTCGACGCCGCCAACTGCCCCGAGGACGGCGGCTACGCCGCACAGATCGCTGTCCTGGTGGACCCCTCCGACACCCTGACCACCGTACAGGAGGGTTCCGGAGCGCCCCGCGTGCTCGAGACCATCGAGAACGGTGCGCCCGCCACCGCCGAGATCCGGATCTACACCGTCGGCCAGGCCGGCAGGGGCAACACGCGCGCGGTCTTCAGGGTCTGCAAACCCGTCCACCCGGACGACGTGGGTTCGTTCACGGGCAACCCGGCGCTGGCGGAACGGCGCTACGAGGAGGACTTCCTGGCACCGCTCGAGCAGGCGCTCACGTCGCTGCTGAGCGTCGAGGGCGACTCGATCTCGCCGATCGTCGAGGGCATACAGGTAGCCGCGGTGAGCGCGTTCCAGCCCCGGGACGCGGACATCCCGCGACAGCTTCTCATCGTCTCCGACATGATTCAGAACTCGCGCAACCTCTCGTTCTACCGCGAGGCGGTGGAGTTCGGTCCGCTTTCGCGCAACCCGGATTACGGGACGCTCAGGGTGGACCTCTCCGGCGTCGAGGTGTCGGTGTTCCTGCTTGCGCGGCGGGGCGGTGCCGGCCGCATCCAGGGCGGGACCTTGCGCGGTTTCTGGGAGGACTACTTCCTGGACCAGGGCGCGTCGCCCCTGGCCCGGCCCCGTTGGATCATGGTGGAAGGATGAGGGCCACCCGCGAGGATCGCTCCGCCTCACAATCCGCAGAAGCGCAACGGGACTACCGGGACGCGTGGCTGATCGCGCTGCTTGCCGGCTGCGCCATCATCGGCTTCGGAAATCTGATCGGGATCGGGCCGTGGTGGCTCGCATTGACGGTCGCCGTGTGGATGATCGCCTACGCGTTCTTCATTGAGCGGACCGTGGACGTCACCGACGTCACCAGCGACACCAAGGGCGAGTCAATCTACTACCTCGGCCTCCTCTTCACCTTCGCGGCCATGGTCGCCGCGCTCATCACCTTCGACTGGGTAGCGCCGGGGACCGACGGGAGCGTCACGGCCGGCGCGTTCCGCAACTTCGGAATCGCGCTCCTGACAACCATCGTCGGGCTCGTGGGCCGCGTCTGGTTCACCATGTCGCAGGAGTCACCCGGCGACCTCGTCGACACCACCAGGTCCCTGCTTGAGGAGACGGTGTCGCAAATGAAGGAGAGTCTGGACCGCGCCCGCGACGACCTCGACATCATGGCGCACAAGTACCGCGACTCGTCCGCGGGCCTGGGCGAGCTGGCCGAGATCATCGCGGAGGGCACCAGGCACACGGCCGGGATCATCGCCGAAGGCACGCAGCAGTCGGCCGGGATCATCGCCGAAGGAAAGCGGAGAGCGGCCGACACCTACGACGCGCTGGACGCCTACTCGGTGCAGATCACCGGCGCGGCGCGGTCCCTGGCCCGCGAGATGGACCGCATGAACGCGGTGTGCGACGCGAGCACCGCCGTTCTGGCCGCGCTGCAGGAACGGGCGGACGGCATCGGGCAGCACTTCGAAGCGATGAAGACCCGGCTCGCCGAGACCGAGGGCACCTTCGACGGGATCAACCGGGTGGCGGGGCCCGCGGCGGAGGGGGTCAGCGCCACCCTGCGGAGTTTGCGGGAGACGGGGTCTGCGGTGTCGGCGCTGCACGAGACTCTTGCCGGAGTGCGCGGGAGCGCCGAGAGGGCGAACGAGGCCCTTGCAGGGATCGCTGACGGCGTGGACCGCCACGAGGTGTTGCCCCTTTGGAATGAGGCCGTCGAGCAATTGCACGCGGGGACGCGGGGCATTCGCGGTATCGCCGACCGGGCCGCCGCCATGAACGCCGAGTTCGATGGGCTGCGGGCGTCGGTGAAGGCTGCCAGGGAGGGGCTTGCGTCGGTTCCCGGCGCGGCTCGGGAGATCGGTGAGCAGCTGGGGGCGGCGGGTTCGGACGTAAGCGGCAGCATCGAGCCCGTGCGGGAGATGGCCAGCGGCCTGAGCGCCGAGTTGGAGGCGGCCGGGAAGCAGGCCGCCGCGGTCGCGGGCGCACTTGAGGACGCCAGGAAGCAGGCGCGGGAGCTGTCGGCGGATACGCGGGGGGGCGCCGGTGTGGATGGCGCGCTTGAGCAGACGCCGTCGCCGAATGGCCGGTTCGGGCGTGCGGTAGCCGGGTTGCGGCGGGGAGCGGCCGGAGTGCGGCGGGGGATGGCCGGAGCGCGACGGAGAATGGCGCGCCTGGGCGCACGGCGGCGCAAACCTTAGGCAGGGGCCGGACCCATGCTGCCCGCCGAGAAGAAGCACTACCGCAAGGGCCTGACCCTCGGCCTGACGCTGGCCGAGACCTTCAGCATCGTCGTCTTCATTCTGCTGCTGGCGTGCGCGGTTCTGCTCCGCTTCGAGCAGTTCCAGCGTGACACGGCCGAGGCGCAGCGCGACACCGCCAGGGTCGACCTGCAGATCACCCGGGAGATGCTCAGCCCCGAGAGCAGCTCCTGGGGCAACGCCGACGCCTGGTACGAGTACGCCCGGCAGCTCCGCGACACCGTGGAGACGCTGGCGGAGAGGGCCGCGGCGGCCGAGAGTGAGCGCGACCGGGCCGTGCTGCGCGCGGCGGAGGCGGATTCGCTGCTCGCGGACAACGGGGTGGGGGATGAGGTGCTGGACCGGGCCGCGCGCCTGGCAGCCGAGCGTGATTCGCTGCAGCGCGCGGCATCCGAGAGCGAGCGGCGCATGCACGAGGCGGCCGCGCTCAAGGACTCGCTGGCGGAGCGCCTTGCCGAGGTGGAACAGGTGGCCGAGCAGCTGGGGGACGAGGTGGCGGGGAGGGGGGGACTGACCGCGGAGGAGGCGGAGGAGATCGTCGAGCAGGCGGCCCGGGCGGCGGGACTGCGTGATTCGCTCGAGGCCGCCCGAAGGACCATCGGGACCCTGGATAGGGAACTGAGGAGCACGCGGGAGCTGATGATGATGGACCAGGACTCCCTGATCGATTCGCTGCGCGCCGGTCTCGACGAGAGCCGCTTTCGCGAGGACACGCTGCGCAGCCGGGTATGGGACGCGGAGCGCGAACGCGACGACGCGGTCGGACGGGCCGAATACCGCGAAGCCCAGCTCGAGCAGCTGAGCCGCGGCACCGGCGTCGATCCCCCGCCCTGCTGGCTCGACGCGGAGGGCAATCCCGAGTACGTCTTTCGGATCGAGTTGACCGACCGCGGGATGCGCATCTTCAACATCGCGCCCCGGCACCGGATCACGGGTGATCCCGAGGCGGCGGGGCATGCGGCGGGGATCGAGGAGGGGCGGGAGTACTCACCGGCGGAGTTCCTGCGGGTGACGCAGCCGTTCTACGCGCTGGGCGTATCGCGGACCGAGGCGTTCGGGGCGATGGGGTGCCGGTTCTGGATCCGGCCGGTGGATGCGACGGGGGACCGGAAAGAGGTGTTCCAGGAGCGGCAGCGGGCGCTGTGGCGGAGGTTCTGGTTTAGGTGGTAGGGGACCCGGGTCAGGCGAGCGGCTCGTCCAGGAATTCCGTCAGGGGCAGCACCTCGACCCCCTCCACGAAGTCCAACTCGGCACCGGACCTGGTCCGGTAGTGGAAGAGTGGGGATTCCAGGATTTATCGGCGGGGGACGCGGGACCCGGTGCCGGTTCGGATGCCAGGGGGTTGAGGGGAGACCGCTGTACCGGTCGGATTGACAAAACTAGTGATGATTAGATACGGTTATCGCCCTTTTGATATCTAACGCATCCTAATTCTCTCTAAGAGGTTCGATGCGCTCATTGTCGCGCTGCACCGGATCGCCCAGAGGGCGCTGCCCATGCTCATGGTCGGAGCGGGTTTGCCCCAGCTCGTGGCGCTCTCGGGAGAGGCCAAGAGCTATTCGGAGCGCCTCTTCGACTTCCCCGGTGTCGGGCCGCTTGACGAGAACGCTACAGGGGGCGCCATCCTTCGGACCGGTCTGATCCGAAAGGGAATGATCTGGAGCCCTGCGCACGGGGAGACGGCCTTCACCGTACCCATGTTCGATCGGTACATGTTACGCGCGATGCCCGATTGGCCGCCTTCCGGTGGGTGACTCCCCGGAGCTGGATGGGAAGTCTGTCGGAGACGGAGATCCCCGCATGCACCCCGCCGTCGCGTCTGCCCGCGCCGTCCTCTTCGACTTCGACTTCACGCTGGCGGATTCTTCCGAGGGCGTCGTGGTCTGCATGAATCACGCGCTGGGCCGCTTGGGCCACCCTCCGGCCCCGGCGGACGCCATCCGACGGACCATCGGGCTCGATCTCCCCACGGCGCTCGAGATTCTGGCGGGTGAGGAGTGGAGGTCCCGGGAGGACGAGTTCTTTGAGCATTTCGTCCGGAAGGCGGACGAGGTGATGGTCGGCAGCACGTCGTTTCTGCCGGGGGCGGTGCGGGTGCTGCGGGTGCTACACGATGCCGGCTATCCGGTCGGGGTGGTGACGACGAAGTATCGGCACCGTGTCGAGGATGTGCTCGAGCGGGACGGGCTGCGGGGGGTTGTGGACCTGGTGGTCGGGATTGATGATGTGCCGCGGCCGAAACCTGCGCCGGATGGGTTGGTGCGGGCGGCGGGGGTGCTGGGGATTTCGGTGGGCGACTGTGTGTTCGTGGGGGATTCGG
>VXOC01000336.1 GCA_009840215.1 Gemmatimonadota bacterium
CCCCCACCCCACCCCGTCGCGGAGCGCCTCCAGCTCCCGCTGCAGCGCCTCGGCCGCGGCCACCCCCGCGTGCGCGGCCTCGACCTCGCCCGGCGTCTCTCCACCGGACCGCTCCCTCGGCGGCAACAGCACCGCCTTCGTCCACGCGGCCCAGGCCCGCTCCACCCTCCCCAGCCACCCCGCGCGGCCACGCTGACTGGCGATGAAGGCGCGACGCTGGCGCGGAAGGACGTCGCCGTCGAGGTACGCGCCCGCAACCGACCGCACCTCCACCCGGTGCACCTCCCGCCGCCACACGACCGGACGCAACAGGCGCGCCCATAGCCGCTTCACCTCCGTGCCGGGACCCAGCCCGGCCGAGGTGGCGAGCGCGTCGGGCGAGACCGGCGCTTCGGCCACCTCCGGCAGTTCGCGCACGGCTTCGCGGGCTGCACGACCGGCCGACACAAGGGACCGGTGGAGTGTCACCGCGAGATTTCCGTGGCGCAGCACGAGGTGGAGGGGCTTCAGAACGTTGCGCGACACATCGCGCCGGTACTCCGCGAGCGCCAGCGCGGCCGCGGCCGCCTCCACGGAGCCGCTTCCGTCGCCGGTGGCTTCGGCGAAGGTCGTGAGCGCCCGCTCGTGGGCGGCCACCAACTGATCCAGGGTACGACGGATCCGTCCCCGGTCGTGCTCCTCGTGGCGCCGCCAGGCGGCCGCGAACGGTTCCTGGACGGCCCCGGAAACACGCTTGACGACCTCGGCGTCGGTCACTTGAATGACCCCGGCCGCCCCCGTCCCCTCCCGGTCGGTGTCGCTCACGGGGTCACCGGGTGACCTGTTCCCGCGCACCTGACATCCCGAACGGATACCAGTCGCGCTCGGGAGCGAGGCCGGCTGCGCGGAAACCGTCCCGGGCGCGCTCTGTAATGTCGCTTTTCAGCAGGAACTCGAAGCGGGGATCGAGGACGTAGGCCCGCACCTTCACCCGCGTGACAAAGGTGGTGTGGAATTCGTCCTCGATGAACACCTGGATGGGCTTTTCGAGGAAGACGTACTTCGAATTGACGGCGGCCTCGAAGGCGATCTCCTTCGCCGCCCGCTCGTCGACCCGTCCGGGCAGGTAGAGGTCGGTCAGCACCTGGCAGTTCAGCTGCCCCGCGTTGGAGTTGGCCACCTGTTCCTCGACCACCTGCGAATTCGGCACGGACACGAAGTCGTCGTCCGCCGTGACAATGCGCGTCGAGCGGAGCCCGATCGAGACCACCTCGCCGTAGGTCCCTCCGACCGAGATCTTGTCGCCCACCTGGAATGGCTGGTCGAAGACTACGATGAGGCCGCCGAAGATGTTCTTGAGCAGGTCCTGCGCCGCGATGCCGAGCGCCAGACCGAGGGCCGCGCTGGCCGCGAGGATCCCCTGGGCGTCGACCCGGAAGATGGTGCGCACGATCAGGTATCCGGCGACCGCCCAGAGCAGCATGCGCGTGATCGGGATGAGCCACTTGAAGGTGAGGCGCCTTCGCACACTCCGTTCGGCCAGCGTCTCCAGGACCCAGATCACGCCCCGGATCACGAAGGCGAAGAGCACCAGTACGACGATCGACCAGAAGATCGAAAAACCGAGGTTCGTGACTTCGTCGCGGGCTTCCTCCAGGTCGATTCCGCCCGTCTGGTCGCCGGGCGCGGCGGTGTCGGCCCCGGCTGCCGGCTGTGCCGACTCCATCGAGTCGAGGCGGGCGAGGATGCGCTCCTGGACGGCCATGATGCCCGTCAGTGCCGCGGCCAGCGAGTCCTCGGCGGTGGTGGGCGGGGTGTCGGTCTGCTGCGGAGCCTCCTGTGGATCGGGCGGCGGCGTCGCGGGGGGCGTGCCGGCGGGTTCGCTCGTATTGGCCTGCGAGGGGTCGGCGACTTCGGCGGGGGCAGGCGGTGGCCGGCCTTCCGACTCCTGGACCGCCGCCGGCCCGGTCTCCCCACCCTGCCCTTCGCCGGATTCGGAATCCCGCTGACACGCGGCCAGGAGCAGCGCGGCGACGAGACAGGTCAGCCGCTGCCGCCATGGACAACCCCGGCGGGACGGAGTCTTCATCCGGCGAAGCCGACCCCGTGGCGAATACCGATGTATACTATGCATAACATAATGTAATGTTGTCTTTACATTGTGAACAGCCCGGCCGACGCGCGCGGCGCATGCATCGCCACTTGCTCGTTATATTGCCCCGCCGGCACGGTACGCAAGTCCCCGGCAACGCCCTCGCCAGGGAATCCTGCGCCCCTGCGGCACTCCCCAGCCCATGGACATTCCTCCAAAGACCGCCCCCCGACTCTTCCTGATCGACGCCTACGCGCTGATCTACAGGTCGTTCTTCGCCTTCCTGAACCGCCCGCTCACGAACGCCCGCGGCGAGAACACGTCCGCACCCTTCGGGTTCGCCAATTTCCTGTACGGAATCCGCGACGAGTACCATCCCGATTATATCGCGATTGTGTTCGATTCGGGCCACGGCCATCGAACCGAACTCTATCCGGAGTACAAGGCAACCCGCGAGAAGATGCCGCAGGAGCTGCGCGAGAGCCTGCCGCGGATTCGCGAACTGGTGGAGGCCTTCGGCGACCGGGTGATCGCGGTCGAGGGGTGGGAGGCCGACGACGTGATCGGGACGCTGGCCGCGCGCGCTCTCGAGGCGGGGCTCGAGGCGGTGATCGTCTCGGGGGACAAGGACTTCTTTCAGCTGGTACGGCCCGGCGTGCATCTTCTCAATCCGGGGCGTGGAGGCCCGCACGGGGTGGCGGCCAACTGGGTGGACGAACGAAACGCGGGGAAGAAGTTCGGGGTCGAGCCGGGGCGTGTGGTGGATTACCTGGCGCTCGTGGGCGACAGCTCGGACAACGTGCCGGGCGCCCCCGGGATCGGGCCGAAAACGGCGCAGAAGCTGCTGGAGACGTACGGCAGCGTCGAGGAGATCCTGGAGCACGCCGAAGAGGTGAAGGCGAAACGGCCGCGCGAGTCCCTCCTGGCCAACCGGGACCAGGTCCTGCTCTCGAAGGATCTGGTCACGATCCGGACGGATGTCGATGTGGGGGCGGAGCTGGACGAGCTGCGGGTCTCGGAGCCCGACAACGAGCGGCTGCGGGCGCTGTACGTGGACCTGGAGTTCCGCACGCTGCTGGAGCGGCTCGACCGGGAGGGCGGTGCGGAAGCGGCGGAAGCGGCGGCCCCGTCGGCTGAATTCGTGCTCGTCAGCGATGTGGACCAGGTCGCGGAGATCGCGCGGGCTTGCCGGGAGGCCGGATCAATGGCTGTCGCCGTGCTGACCGACACGCTGCAGCCGGTGCGGGGAAGGGTGGCGGGGGTCGCGGTGGCGGTGGAACGGGACAGGGCGTACTACCTGCCGCTTTCGCACGGCGGTGCGGTCTCCCTGGAGCTGGGGGACATCGGCGCGGAACGGATCTCCAATCTCCCCGGCCTCGACACGGACGCCCTTGAACCGCTCCGCGCCGTCCTGGCCGACCCGTCGATCACGAAGGTGGGCCACGACCTCAAACGCACCCTGATCGCGTGTCGGCGCGCCGGCGTGGAGCTGGCCGGGCCGCTGCGGGACGTGATGGTCGCGTCCTACGTGCTCGACCCCGGTCGCCGCCGACAGGATCTCGCCGCGCTCGCCTCCGATTTCCTCAGCCGGGACGCGACGACTGCGGCGAGTGTGGTCGGCACCGGAAAGAAGCGCCGGGCCTTTGGCGATGTCCCGGCGGGCGAAGCCATATCCTTCGCCAGTGAACAGGCCGAGCTGCCGCTCAGGCTCTGGGAGCATTTCGCCGAAAAGCTGTCCGCGCAGGGCATGGAAGGGCTCTTCGACGAACTCGAGACGCCGCTGATCCCCGTCCTTGCCGACATGGAGTTGAACGGCGTGGGGATCGACGCGGCCTTCTTCGCGGAGATGAGCCGGCGCCTGGCTGGAGAACTGCGGCTGATCCGCGAGGACATCCACCGCGTCGCCGGAACCGAGTTCAACATCAACTCGACGCCGCAGCTGCGCGAAGTCCTCTTCGAACGGCTGGAGCTGCCGGTCCTCAAGCGCACCAAGACCGGGCCGTCCACCGATTCGTCGGTACTCGAGCGACTGGCCGTGGACGGTCACGAGCTGCCGCGGCTGATGATGGACTACCGTCAGCTGGAGAAGCTCCGGAACACCTACGTCGACGCCCTCCCGGCGCTGGTCAACCCGGAGACGAGGCGGATCCACACTACCTTCAACCAGACCGTAGCCGCGACGGGCCGCCTGTCGTCCTCCGACCCCAACCTGCAGAACATCCCCATCCGCACGGAGGTGGGACGCGAGATCCGGCGAGGGTTCGTGGCCGCTCCCGGTACGGTGCTCCTGACCGCCGACTACTCGCAGATCGAACTCCGCATCCTGGCGCATTTTTCGGGGGACGAGGTCTTCGTGCGCGCATTCAGGGAGGGCAAGGACGTCCACCGCGAGACCGCGGCGGTGATCTTCGGCGTACCGGTCGACGAGGTCACGGGCGGCATGCGCGACCAGGCCAAGACCGTGAACTTCGCGACCCTCTACGGCCAGGGACCCTTCGGTCTCGCGCGTCAGCTGGGCATCTCGATGGACGATGCGAAGCGGTTCATCTCGCAGTACTTCGAGCGCTTCTCGGGGGTGCGGCGCTTCCTCGACGAACAGGTGGCGCAGGCGAAGGAGGCCGGGTACGTGGAGACTCTCCTGGGGCGGCGTCGGTTCGTGCCGGAACTCCGCGCCCGGGCGTGGAACGTGCGCCAGTTCGGTGAACGGGTGGCGCAGAACACGCCGATCCAGGGGACTGCGGCCGACCTCATCAAGGTCGCGATGATCCGGCTGGGGCGTGTTCTGGACGGTGTGGACGGCGTGCGCATGTTGCTGCAGGTGCACGACGAACTCGTCTTCGAGGTCGAGGAGGGGAGCGTCGACGAGGTCACCGGGACCGTGGTCGAAGTGATGGAGTCGGCGGTGGAGCTGAACGTGCCGCTGCGTGTGGACACCGGGGCCGGGGGGACGTGGTACGACTGCAAGGGGTAGCGGCGGCCGCGGTCATTCCCGCCGCGCCACCCCCGATCGCCGCCCTGCGAAATCTGTCCCGGATTTCCATGTAAGCGCCCCGCTCAGGGGGCGATCTTGTCCGGCAACAACAGTCACCGGGTACAGTCGGCGGGACTCGCACCGGGTTGCCGCTGGGTCGGACCCGCAGTCGCAGACGGAGGATCGACCGTGAGCCGTTCGGTAAACAAGATCATTCTGGTGGGCAACGTGGGGAGCGACCCCGATGTCCGTGTCACGAGCGCCGGGGTCAAGGTGGCCCGGGTTTCTCTCGCCACGAACTGGCGCACGGGCGGGGAGGAACCGGAGGAGCGCACCGACTGGCACAGGGTGAACCTGTGGGGAAGGCTGGCCCAGGTGACCGAGGACTACGTGTCCAAGGGGGACAAGCTGTACGTCGAAGGCTACCTGCAGTACGACTCCTACGAACGCGACGGCGTCACGATCCCGACGGCGGAAATCCGTGCCAGAGAGATGATCATGCTCAGCTCGCGCGACGGGCAGTAGTCGCGGGCGGGACGGTCAGTTCGTGATCCAGAACCCGGAAAGGGAATCGCCCTGGGGGCTGTCCCGGAGCTTCTCGAAGGCGCGGTTGCGGATCTGGCGGATGCGTTCACGGGTCACGCCCAGAAGCGAGCCGATCTCCTCGAGGGTGCGTTCCTCGCCGTCGTCCAGACCGTAGTACAGGTAGAGGATCTTGCGTTCCCGTTCGGTGAGATAGCTGTCGAACATGGTCTCGAGGTAGTGGCGGCGAGCTGTCGCCTCCACGTCCTCTTCGATCTCGGTGCCGTCCGCGCCGGCGAAGCGCTCGCCGAAGCTGGCGCTGTCCCGGTCGCCCCGGTCGAGGGGGGCGTCCAGGCTGAGTTCGGCTGCGGCGACGCGGCGAAGCGCGCGTACCGTGTCCAGGGGCTCGCCCATTTCGCGGGCCAGCTCCTGGTCGGTCGGAGTGCGCCCCAGTTGCTGGGTCAGGGCGGTGTTGGTGCGCGCCAGGCGGGCCAGATTGGAGTTCTGGTTCAGCGGAATCCGGACCGACCGGGTCTGCTCGGCCAGCGCCTGGAGCACCGTCTGGCGGATCCACCAAACGGCGTAGGAGATGAACTTCACGCCCTTGTCGGGGTCGAACTTCTTGACCGCCTTGAGGAGGCCCTCATTGCCGATGCAAACCAGTTCGGCCAGGCCCAGGCCCCGTCCCTGGTACTTCTTCACATAGGAAATGACGAACCGGAGGTTGGCGGTAACCAGCCGTTCCGCCGCCTCCTTGTCACCTGTTCGAGCTCGCCTGGCAAGAGCCCTTTCTTCTTCCGGGTCCGAAATGAGTGGGTATCGCTCCACGTCTTGGAGATACTGATCGAATGAATCGAGGCCCCGCGAAGCTCCGAACAATGCCGTCCTCCTGGAAAGATGGTTTGCCCTGGCCCGTCCCCCGGATGCTCGGATGCCGAATCGTCGTGCGGATGGCGAGACTCCAGCTGTGTACGATTCTGAATACCGGGGAAAAGTGGAACCATTTTACCCACATCGGTGTTTCAAGTCAAATGTTTTCGTCCCGGATGAGGGGATTTCGCGACTCCGGGGGGGTGCAACCGGTGCAGCCTCGGCAGTCGGCCATGCATCGTCGGCCGAGTGCCGGGAGGGGGATCTTCCATGGGCCGCTACCGGTTGCCCAGGATCTCCCTGGCGGCGCTCGCGCTCCGGCTCCTGCGCGCCTGCTGGTCTCCGAATCCCGTCAGGAGGCTGACCGCGTCGTAACCGATGCGGAACCGCAGATTCCGAAGTCCGCCAGCCTGCAGCGGTGCCGCCAAATCGACCCTCAACACCTGTCTTGCCCCGGGCGGAAGGGCGATGCGCAGCCCCGCGCCCACCGCCCCCTTGAGACCGGTATCCTCTCCGAAGGGAACACCTCCGTGCCAACCGGCACCCACATCGCCAAACAGGGTAAGACCGACGTCGAACAGGCCGGGGAGGGTCCCCAGCACCACCCTGTCCTCGATGTGGGCCACGAACCTGCGACCGACCGGCAGTTCGTCCCTGCTGTAGCCCCGTACCCCGTTCGGCCCCCCGAGTGTGAGCTGGAAGGGGAGCGACGCATCCCATCCCCCCGCCCCCTTCAGACCCAGAACCAGCGTGTGCCTGGGCGACCCGGCGCTGGCCCCCCG
>VXOC01000151.1 GCA_009840215.1 Gemmatimonadota bacterium
CCTCTCCAGCTCCGCCCTCACCTCCCCCGCACTCTCCTCGCTGATCGGATACAGATACACCGCATACAGCGCGACCGCCGACGCCACCAGCGGCACGAACGCATCATAGAACCGCAGCCAGAAGATCGTCCCTTCGGGCTGGTTCGCCCCCAGCGCCGGATCCAGCCCCGTCGAGAAGAGCAGGAACCCGCCGACCAGGATCGCACCGCTCTGGCCGAGCTTCACCATCCACCAGAAGACCGATCCGAACATTCCCTCGCGCCGCTCGCCGGTATGGAGTTCGTCCAGGTCGACCACGTCCGCGATCATCGATCCCATCAGCGTGAACAGTCCGCCCAGGCCGAAGGCGAGGAACGGGGCGGGGAGCAGTGCCAGCATGGGCGCTTCGGGCGTGTAGCAGAACCACTTCAGCGCGTAGCCCAGCATCGAGATGCTCGTCGAGACGAAGAAGGCGTTCTTCTTGCCGATCCGGGTCCCCAGCCAGGTCACGATGGCGATCACCAGGAAGCCGGTGACGGTGCCCAGCGTCCCGACCACGCCGGCCAGGCCCGCCCCTTCGGCCACGTTCCCCCCGGCGACGTAGAAGGCGAACAGCCAGAACTGGAAACTCGAGATCATCATGAAGCTGTTGAACATCAGGAAGGTCGCGATGCAGAGCAGCAGGAAGGGGCCGGTCTTCAGCGTTTGCCAGAGACCCCGCAGGAACTCCATCACGCTCTCGCCGAAGGTGGGGCCGACCGCCGGCGCATCCGTCCCGCGTCCCCCGGAGCCTGGGCCGCGCGTACCCGCCTTCGCCCCCGCGCCTCCCTTGAGCACGCGCTCGCGCAGGAAGATCGCGGGCAGCACGCCCAGCGCGATGGTCGTCACGCAGATCGCCAGCGCGAGGAACCGGGCCCCGTCCATCTGGTTCCGGAACCACGCCGCGTTGGTCACGATCACGAGGAACCAGGGCCCGATCACGAACACGGTGTTCGACACGAAGTTCTGCACGCCCATCAGCCGCGTGCGCTCGTTGTAGTCGGGGGTGAGTTCGTAGCCGAGCGCCACCCACGGCGTCGCGAAGACGGTGTAGGCGAGGAAGAAGACGAACGAGCCGATCAGGAAGTACCAGAAGTACGCGCTCTGGCTCCAGCCTTCGCCGGTGGGCTCCGGGGTCCAGACGTCCAGGTGGAGGTGCGTCATCCCGCGGGCGTCGACGGGTGTCTCGCCGAAATCGATCGCGGCGAAGCGGAGGCCGGTGTAGTGCTTGACTTCGTCCCCGCCGGCCTCGGCGTCCCCCACCTCGGCCTCATCCCATTCGGTGGACCAGAACTGGACGGGGACGTCGTCGTAGGCGCCGCTGAAGAACGAGATCACGTCCTCGGGGGGGACGGTGGGCGTCGGCGCGGCGGCGGCGGGCGCGTCTACACCCTCGGCGTCCCGTCCGGAAGGCTCCGCCCGGGTCGCGTCGTCGCTGCGGTAGAGATAGACGTTGTCGACGTAGACCTCGGTCAGGTCACCCGAAATGAGGATCTGCGCCAGGTGTTCCCGGGCGGAAAGCCCCTCGAAATCGTCGAGCGGCACGTCCACGCTCGCCCAGCCGCCGGTGAACAGCGCCGGGGGAAGGATGACGACTTCGTCCTCGACGTCGTCGATCGCGTCGACCGTCACGATCCCCTTCAGCGATTCCCCCAAACCCTCCACGAACCCGGCCTGCTCGCCGGTCTCCTCGCCGCTGTAGACGCCGTCGGCCCCGTAGTCGACCAGCTTGACCCGCAGCTGCGTCGGCGCCGGCATCTGCCAGAGCAGCGCGAAGACGATCCCCGCCGCGATCGCGCCCACGAAGAGGAACGGCCGCCGCCGTCCCCACCGCGACTTCGTCTTGTCCGACACGAAGCCGACGAGCGGATCGGTCAGCGCGTCGAAGAAGCGCGGCAGGCTTCCCAGCAGGCCCACGGCGCGGAAGTCCATGCCCAGCGCCAGCGTCAGCACGGCCATCATGTTGCCGATGCCCTGCGCGAGCAGGTTGTTCACGAAGCCGCCGATCCCGTAGACGACCTTGTGCGGGAACGGGATGCGGTCTTCGGGAGCGGTCCGGTGGCTCACGGATCAGTCGGCCCGGTAGACGCGCACCCAGTCGACGAGCATGGCCTGCGGGAAGGTCGTGGACTCGTTGGGCGGTCCGACGAAGGTGCCGCCCACGGCGACGTTGAGGAGGATGAAGAAGGGGTGGTCGAAGACCCACTCGCCGCTCGGTTCGCCGCGGCCCACCCGGTGGTAGAGCTGCCCGTCCACGAACCACTCGATGCCCGCTTCGGTCCACTCGACGGCGAAGACGTGGAAGTCGGTGTCGAAGCGGCCGCCCGACAGGAAGTAGCGGGCGGTGATTCCACCGCCCCCGTGGTAGCCCGGCCCATGCACGGTGCCGTGTACGGTCGACGGCTCCTGGCCGCGGTATTCCATGACGTCGATCTCGCCGCACTGGGGCCACCCGACAGACTCGAAGTCGGCGCCGAGCATCCAGAAGGCGGGCCAGATCCCCTGTCCGGTGGGCAGCCTGATGCGCGCCTCGAAGCGCCCGTACGCCTGGTCGAAGAGACCCTGGGTCTTGATCCGCCCCGAGGTGTAGGCGCTTCCCATGTAGGATTCCCGGCGCGCGGTGATCGCCAAGTTGCCGTTGCCGTCGAGTGACACGTTCTCGGGGCGGTCGGTGTCGTACTCGAGTTGCCGGTTTCCCCAGCCGGTGCCGATGTCGAAGGTCCAGTTGGCCGCGCTGGGTAGCTGTCCGGCGGGGCCGTCGAAATCGTCGCTCCAGGTGAGGGTCCATGTGCCCTCCGTGTCTCCGTCGCAACTGCACAGGATGGTGGGGACGAGGAGCAGGGGTGCGAGGATGGGGATGGGGGAAGCGCGCCGGGTGACGTTCACGATGCACTCACGCCCGGGAAGAGGCGTGGATCGGCCAGGGCGGCGGCGAGCACGTGCGTGGCGGCCCCCAGTGCGGTGGCCCGCGGCCCGAGCTCGCTGGTGCGGATTCTGGAGGCGGCCGCCGAAGCGACCAGCGTCCGGCTGGCCACAGCCTCGCTGAGCGGAACGAGCAGTCGGTCGCCGAGCCGGGCCAGACTCCCGCCCACGATGACCGATCCCGGGTTCATGAGGTTCAGGACTCCCGCGATCACGATGCCCAGGTTGCGCGCGGCCTCGTCCACGACCTTGAGCGCGAGGGGATCGTCGGCGAGCGCGGCGTCCTCGAGGGCGCGGATGTCGGCGGCCGCGCCGTTAAGGACGCTCTGTGGGAATTGGGGAAGCAGGGCCCGAATGCGCGACAACAGCGGCGCGGTTCCCACGAAGGTCGCCAGGCAGCCGCGGTTGCCGCACACGCACTCGGGTCCCCTCGGGTCGATGGCCACGTGGCCGATCTCGCCGGCCACGCCGGTGGCGCCGCGGTAGATCTCCCCGCCGATCATCAGCCCGGCCCCGATCCCGGTCGCCACCTTGAGGTACGCGAAGTCGTCGATCCCCACCGCCTTGCCCCAGTGGTGCTCCGCGAGCGCGCCCAAGTTGGCGTCGTTGTCGACGAAGACGGGTACCTGGAAGTGGTCGCGAAGCTCCCCCAGCAAGTCGAAGGCGTGCCACGCGGGCAGGATGCGTTCCAGAATCCGGTACGGCGACCCGGGATCGACCGGACTCGGGACCGCCACGCCGATCCCCATGGGCGTAGGCACGCCGTTGCCGCGCGCCGCGAGACACGCTTCACCCAGCCTCACCGCGAGGTCGGCGGTGCCCTGCGGGTCGCTGCGGACCGGATGGTCCTCCTCGCGCCACTCGAGGATGCGGCCGCGCAGGTCGGTCAGCGCCACCGAAACGTGCGCCGCACCGATGTCCACCCCGAGGATCACGCTCGCGCGATCCCTGAACCCGATGAGGATGGGCCGCCGTCCCCCCCGGCTCTCCCCGCTCCCCACCTCCTCGATCAGCCCGGTGGGCAACAGCCGCCCCACAACCTCGGAGATCGTCGACCGGGAGCGCCCCGTGTGACGCGCGATCTCGGCCCGCGACACGGCTTTTCGCCGCCACACGAACCCGAGGACCTCTGTAGCCAGACCTCCCTCGCGCCCCACGCCCGGCCGGGACGACTTCGCGCGCCGAACGGTGGTCATCGCGCTTTCGCCCCCGCTACTTGCGCAGGTACACGTTGTCCAGGAACACCGTGTTCGGATCGCCCGAAATGATCAGCTGCGCCAGGTGCTCCCTCGCCGCGAGGTTCGTGAAGTCCGAGAGCGCGATGTCGAAGCTCACCCATGCACCCGTGGCGAGCGCCGGATCCGAGGCCGCCGTCAGCGTGATCTCGTGTTCGGTGTCGTCGCCTCCCCCGAAGGCCCCGTCGCCCCCGAAGTCCACCAGCTTGACGCGGAACGCCGCCGGATCGGCGGTGTTGTCCGGGGTCCAGAAGTCGAGGCGGAGGTGGGTCATCTCCGTGGCGTCCACCGTCGCCGAGGTGAACTCGATGCCGGCGTAGACCAGGTTGGTGTACTTCTTGGTGGCGTTCCCCGAGATATCCACGTCCTCCACGTCGGCCTGGTCCCAGTCGGCGGACCAGGTGTCGACCGTCACGTCGGTGTAGGCGTCGCTGAAGAACGAGATGACGCTGTCGGCCGGGTCCGTCGGAGTCGGCGCCGGTTCGCTCGGCTCGGTGAGTTCCTCGAAGAAGTAGATGTTGTCCAGGAAGACCGTGTTGGGGTCGCCGGATATGATCAACTGGGCGAGGTGTTCCCGCGCCGCGAGGTTCGCGAAGTCTGCCAGCGCCAGGTCGTAGCTGACCCACCGGGCCGTGGCCAGGGCCGGATCCGAGTTGGCGGTCAACGCGACCTCGTGCTCCGTGTCGTCGCCCCCGCCGAAGGCGCCGTCGGCACCGAAGTCCACCAGCTTGACCTTGAACGCCGCCGGATCCGCCGTGGGATCGGGGGTCCACAGGTCGAAGTGGAAGTGCGTGGCGGCGGTGGCGTCGATGGGCGCCGAGGTGAACTCGATCCCCGCGTAGGACAGGCCAGTGTACTTCTTCACCGCGTCTCCGGCGATCTCCACGTCGTCCACATTCGCGACATCCCAATCCGCCGACCAGGTGTCCACCGTTACATCGTCGTAGGCGTCGCTGAAGAGCGAGATCACCTTGCTCGCCGAGTCGGTGGGCGTCGGCGCCGGCTCGGTCGGTGCGTCGGGCCGCTCGCCCTCCCGCAGGTACACGTTGTCCACGTACACCGTGTTCGGATCGCCGGAGATGATCAGCTGCGCGAGGTGTTCGCGCGCCGTGAGATTGGTGAAGTCCGTCAGTTCGAGGTCCAGCTGCACCCAGGCCTCCGAGGCCAGCCCCTCGGCGGCCGTGATCGCGACCTCGTGCTCGCTGTCGTCGTCGCCGCCGAAGGCGCCGTCCGCGCCGAAGTCAACGAGCTTGACCCTGAACGCCGTCGCCGTCGTCTCGTCGGGCGTCCAGATGTCCATCCGCAGGTGCGTCATGTTCGCCGCGTCCACGGTCGCCGAGGTGAACTCGATCCCCGCGAAGACCAGGTTGGTGTACTTCTTGGCCGAGTCGCCCGCGATGTCCACGTCCTCCACATCGGCCTGGTCCCAATCGGCCGACCAGGTGTCGACCGTCACGTCGTCGTAGGCGCCGCTGAAGAACGAGATGACGTCATCGGCCGCGTGGGTTGGCGTCGGTGGTCCCTCGGTGGGCGCGGGCTGGGCCATGACCGTCACGGCTGCGCTCGCGCTGTGGCCGCCCGCTGTCGCGGTGACCGAAGTCGAACCGTTGGCCACCGCCGTGACGAGCCCGGCCGCGTCCACCGTCGCGACCGCCTCGTCCCCCGAGGACCAGCTCACCGTGGCGTTCGCGATCACGTTCCCGTTCGCGTCCGTCACCTCCGCCGTGAGCTGCGCCGTCTCGCCGAGTTCGGTCAGGGGCACCGAGTCGGGCGCGACCGTGATGGCGGCAGCCGCCTGCTCCACCGTGACCGTCGCGGTTCCGCTCGCGTTGCCGGACGTTGCGGTGATCGTCGCCGTGCCGTTGCCCGTCGCGGTGACGAGCCCCGTCGCGTTGACCGTCACGACCGACGCGTCCCCCGAGGACCAGGCGACGGACGCACCCGACATGACGTTGCCGTTCTGGTCGCTGACGGTGGCAGTCAGCTGGACGGTCTCGCCCAGGGCCGAGAGCGTGGAAGCCGCGGGCGTCACCTCGACCGTCGTGGGCACGGGGACCGGTTCCGGAGGTATGGGGTCGTCACCGCACGCCAGCAACGCACACGTAACGAGTGCGGCGGACACGGTGGACCAGGATCCCGGCGACCGCCGGAGCAGTGAGCGATGGCTTCGCGAATGCATGGATTGTTCTCCGATTGGATTACTGGTTGTTGGAGTCGGTGTTCTGCATGGACGGGGCCGCGGACGCGGGCCGTCGGAAGTAGATGTTGTCCACGTACACGGTGCTCAGATCCCCCGAAATGATCAGCTGCGCGATGTGCTCGGTCGCGGCGAGTCCGGTGAAGTCGGCCAGCGGCAGGTCCAGCCGCACCCACTCTCCCGTAGCCAGCCCCTCGCCGGCCGTGATCGTGACCTCGTGCTCGCTGTCGTCCCCGCCGCCGTCCCACACGCCGTTCGCGCCGAAGTCCACCAGCTTTACCTTGAACGCCGCCGCCGTCTCGTCCGGCGTCCAGATGTCCATCCGGAAGTGCGTCATGGCGGTGGCGTCGAGGGTCTGTGACGTGAACTCGATGCCTGCGAAGACCAGGTTCTCGTACAGCTTCACAGCGTCCCCCGCGACCTCCTCATCGGCCACGTCGGCCACATCCCACTCCGCCGACCACGTGTCCACCACCACGTCCGCGTACGCGTCGCTGAAGAGGGAGATCACATCCGCCGCCGCGTCGGTCGGGGTCGGTGCGGGGTCGGTGGGCCCGGTCGGATCGATGATGTCGCCCCTGAAGAAGAAGATGTTGTCCAGGTAGACGATCGCGCTGCTGCCCGAGATGATCAGCTGCGCCAGGTGGCCGCGATTCGCCAGGCTGCGGAAGGCGTCCAGCGGAATGTCCAGGACGTTCCATTCTCCCGGCCTGAGGGACGGCGTCGAAATCGGACTGAGGGTGACCTCGTGCTCGCTGTCGTCACCGCCGCCGAAGACCCCGTTCCCGCCGAAGTCCACCAGCTTGATGCGGAAGGCGTCGACGTCGTTGCTCCACAGGTCGACGTGGAGGTGCGTCATCGAGGTGACGTCGATCGTCGGGGAGGTGAACTCGATACCCGCGAAGGCCAGGTTGCTGTACTTCTTGACCGGGTTTTCCGCAATGATCACGTCCGCCACATCGGCCTGGTCCCACTCCGCCGACCAAGTGTCGACGGGCACGTCGTCGTAGGCGTCGCTGAAGAGGGAGGTCACGTCCTCGGCGGGCACCGCCGGCACCGGAGGCGCGTCCGAAGGGGGCCGCTCGACGATGATGGTGAGCGATCCCGACGCGGGGGTCGATCCCAGCATGGCCGTGATCGTGGCGGTGCCCGGCTGGAGCAGGGTGATCGTCCCGTCCGGTCCCACTGTCACGACATCGGGGTCCGACGTGGCGAAGGTGAAGTACGCCGGTGCGGCGAAGACCGTCACGTCGGTCCCGTTCACGTCGAAGGTCACCCGTGTCCCTTGAACCGTCAGCGTGCCGCCCGTCTCGCCGCTCACCGTCCGCGTCGGGATCTCCGGGCGGGGGTTGATGATCGTCCCGAGCCGCTCGAACTGCACATCGTCGAAGTAGACTTCATAGCCGACCTCGTATTCCGACGCTTCCGCGACCAGGAAGAGCCCGGGCTCCCGGGTCAGCACCGAGGGGAGGGGCAGAGGGATCGCGTACTTCGTCCAGCGGGTCGAGAGGGGCAGGCTGTGAAGCTCGGCAGGGAAGCGCGAGGTGCCGGTGTTGTCGTTGCCGATGCCGACCGTGTTCAGGGTGGCGGCGGTACTGGCCCTGGCCCAGAAGGTGAGCGCGTCGAACCCGCTGAGGTCGCGCGGGACCGTTGCGTGGAACGCCCCTCCGGCGAAGCCGCCCGAGGGATCCGTCGGCGCGGGGATGTCGAATCTCAGGGCCGCGGTGCCGCGGTAGACCTCTTCGTACTCGATGTCGAGCGCATCCACCTTGGACCCGGCGAAGGCCGAGTACCGGACGGACGGCCCGAAGTCGTCATGGAAGACCTCCGGCTCGGCGGGGTAGGGTGCGGGCTCGAGCATGTCGAGGTCGCGTCCGCAGGCGGCGCCGAGGAGGAGCATTGCGGCTGCTGCTGCCTTTTCCCCGCGCAAGCGTCCGACCGACCCCTGTTCCCTGCGGCCTCGTTGCACGCGCGGACCCCTGTCTGACCTGCTCGCTGTCATCCTTGCATCCCGGCTTGGTCGGATTCCCCCGGAGCCCGGCAACCTGCGGAGCCACGGAACACCACGCCCCACTTTGTTCGGCTACCGAACAAAGTGGAATGGCCGACCGCACGCTGTCAAGCAAACGGCCTGGATGAATGCCGCTACTCCAGCGGCCCCCCCGAAATCGACCTGGCCCAGTCCGGCACCACCGACGGATCGATGTCGAAGACCGCCAGTCCCACCGTAAAGACCACCGTTGCGATCACCAACACCCCGATCAGGTTCAGGAAGATCCCCGTGCGCGCCATCTGCCCCACCGTGATCCGGTCGCTCCCGAAGACAATCGCGTTGGGCGGCGTGGCCACCGGCATCATGAAGGCGCACGAAGCGGAAAGCGTCGCCGGGATCATGAGCACGAGCGGATGCGTCCCGGTCACCACCGCCACCGACGCCAGGATCGGCAGGATCATCTCGGTGGTGGCGGTGTTGCTCGTGAACTCGGTCAGGAAGGTCAGCGCCGCGCACACCAGCAGGATCATCACGAAGGTGGGCAGGTTGGCGAGCGCCTCGAACTGGCTGCCGATGATGTGCGCCAGCCCCGTCTCCTGGAAGCCGGCGGCCAGCGCGAAGCCTCCCCCGAAGAGCAGCACGATGTTCCACGGAAGCCGGGGGATCACATCCGGTCCCATGACGCGCGTGTAGCCCTGCTCACGGTTGCGCGTGGGGATGAAGAAGAGAAGCGACGCGAGGGTGATGGCCACCGTGCCGTCGTCGATGAGGCCCGGCTCGGGCAGGAGGCGGGACCACCCGGGCAGGGTGAGGAAGCCCAGCTGAAGGTCGACGCGGAAGACCCACAGCAGCGCCGTGGCGATGAACACTCCCAGTACCGCCCGCTCCTCGAACGACACGGTCCCCAGACGTGCGCGTTCCGTAGCCACCACCTCCTGGTCGACGGCGAGCTCGTCCGGCACGCGGTGGAATACCCGGGTGATGAGAAGCCACGCCACCACCAGCATGACCGCGCCGACGGGGAACGCCATCACGAGCCACTGCCCGAAGGCGATCGACGGCGCCTCGGGGAAGAGGATCTCGAAGATGCGGACGAAGGAGAGGTTGGGCGGCGTGCCCACCAGGGTCGTGAGCCCGCCGACCGTGCAACCGTAGGCGATTCCGAGCATCAGCCCCACCGAGAAGTGGCGCGAGGCCTCCTTCCCGGCCGCGTCCTCGATCTGCAGGATGATGGCCAGCCCGATCGGGACCATCATCAGCGTGGTTGCCGTGTTCGCGATCCACATCGACAGGAAGGCGGCCGCGATCATGAACCCGAGCACGATCCGCGCCGGTCCGCCCCCCACCGCGTGGATGATGTTCAGCGCGATGCGGCGGTGCAGGTTCCACTTCTCCATGGTCAGCGCGATCATGAACCCGCCGAGGAAGAGCACGATCGTGCTGTTGAAGTAGATCGGCGCGGTTTCGCGCCCCGCCATGATGCCCAGAAGCGGGTAGAGGACGAGCGGGAGCAGCGCGGTGGCGAAGAGGGGAATCGCGTCGGTGACCCACCAGACCGCCATGAGGAGCGCGACCGCGGCGAGGTGGCTGGCCGCCGGGTTCCCCGGGTCGACCGGGAAGATCATCAGCAGGAGGAAAGCGGTCAGCCCCAGCCAGATTCCGATGGTGCGGCCCCGCGAAGTGGAGTGGCGCTCAACGGCCACGCGGTTCTCGCTTCACAGGTGGGTTGAGTGCCCGGGCGAGCAGATTGGCCGCGCCCATCGCGGTCGTGCTCCATAGTCGTGCCAGCGGACCGGAGCCGCGCACGTCACCCGCGCGGAAGGGCCTCGACCCCGCAAGCAGCGGTTCCAGCACCTGCCGGTGGAAGTGGTCGATCACCGCCCGCGACCGGATGACCGCCACGATCTCCGCCAGGAAGCCGTGATAGCTGAGCAGATCGAAGTTCGACGACCCGGTGACGAGCACACTGTCGTCGATCAGCATGCACTTCATGTGGATCATGCGGTCCGGGTAGAGGTGCAACTCGAAGCCGAAGCGCGCCGCTTCCGCGAAAAGGTACGCCTGAAGGTAGCCCAGGTTGTTGTCCAGCGGATTGATCACTTGAACCTTGACACCTCGGGCCACCGCCGTCGCGAGGTGGCGGGTAAAGGGCGGTCCCATGTAGGGACTGATCACCTGGACGGAGCGTTCGGCACCCTTGATGCGGGACACGAGTCCGGCGAAGGCTTCGCGGTTTCCCCTGCCCGGCAGCGCGTGAAGATCCAGCCCGAGTTCGGGGAACCGCCGCGAGGACCTCTCGGACCGACCCTCCCACGAACACAGGAAGTCCTCCCTGAGGAATCGGACGACCTCGGAATCTTCAATGCGCAACATGAAGTCATGCCACTCGAAGTTGTGCTCGGAGAAGTTGATTCCGCCCAGGTACGCCACGCGGTCGTCGAAGAGCATGAGCTTCTTGTGGTCCCGACGGAGAATCCTGCGCGCCATGAAACCGAAGGGGCGGCCGTAGCGGACGCCGACGCCTTCGGAGCGGAGGACAGCGATGAGACGCCGGGTGTTCCGCGCCTCTTCGCGCAATTCGCGGTCGAAGAGATAACCGGGTGCCGGGATCCAGCGGTCGCTCTGGTTGGCGCGGGTGTAGGAGTCGATGAGCAGCCTGCGGTCTCCGACCTTGGCGGCGAGCAGCTCCTCCGTGAGGGCCGTGCCCACCGAGTCGCCGTCGAAGGAGTACGTCTGGAAGTAAGCGTACTCGCGCGCCTCGGCCAGATCGGCCCGCAGAGCTTTCCAGAAGGGCGCCGAATCGACGAGGAGCGTGATCCGCGCTGCGCCGCCGGGATGCGTCAGCCCGAGGTCGGGGGCGGTGTCGGCCCCCTCTGCCACCGCTGCCGCCCCGGATCCGGTTCGGCCGACCCTGCTCACAGCGTGCCCTGGATGGCGTCGCCCGCCGCCACCGCCCCATAGGCGATGATGGCGAACCGGATCACCCGGCCCACCGTGCCCGTCACGATGAAGCCCGTGAGGTTCAGTTTCATCGCGCCGGCCGCCAGCGAGATCAGGTAGAAGGGAGGGAGTCCCACGATGGCGCTGACCAGCACGAGCGTGAGTCCGGCCTGCTCCAGCTTCTTCACCCTCTCGGAAGCGCGTTCCAGGCGCTCAGTGGCCTTCCTGGGCAGGCGTTCGGGAAGCCAGCGCATTCCCGCGTAGAGCGCCACCTTGGCAATCATCTGCCCGATCGAGCACACGGCGATCACCGGAATCATGTACCCGGGCGGCGCGGCCACGGCTGCCCCCGCGACCACCACCTCGGCGTTCACAAAGGGTATGAACCCGCTCACCACCGAGGCCACGAAGGCCGATGATAGCAGCGCGATTTCCACCTGGGCTAGTCCTCCCCGTTGTCTCCCGGCGTGGTCGGTTCAGGCTGAAATGATCCCGTCCGGCGAGCCCGTCCCCGGCTCGAGCCGCCATCGACGCTCGGGCGGGTTGATCCGCGGACCGCGGAAACCCCCCGGCTGTCATGCGCACCGAAGCCGGTCGTCTCGCAATCGATGGCGACCGGCTTCGGATGTTCTTCGAGCCTGCGGTACAGTACCGGCACCCGCTCCTGAATCTACCGCTTTCCCTCCTCCTTTGTTTCCTGCTCCTGGGCCATGGCCTCGCGCCTGGCCACTTCCGCCTCGTACTGCTCCTCGGTCAGGTAGGTGACATCGACCCACGCGTGGGCCATCTCGTCGACCGTCCGGTCCCCCCATCCGACCCACTGCGTATGGTCGGGATTGTTGGGGTTCTCGGGCGTGTTGTCGTGCCAGGCCGTGAAGGCGAGCGTCGTGCCCGCCGGCAGCAGCGGCGCGGCGTGGTCGGCGTAGATGTAGTTGACGTGCCATTGCCACTGGAAGTTGTTGACCTGGCTGAGGATCTCCTTGCGGCCGTCCGGATAGAAGGCCGTCATGGACATTGCCTTGCCCCGCATGTGCATGTGCGGCTGGAAGTTCTCGAGGCGCGCCGGCCATCGGAGGGTGTAGAAGTCCTGGGTGACCGCGATCTTGCCCGGCGCGATGTCCAGGTCGTCGCCGGTCGCGTTGAACATCCGCAGGCGCGTGCGGTTCTGGGGCACTTCACCCTTCGGGTAGAACCAGAGGCCGAGTTCGACGTAGCTGTCCTCGACCTCTCGCCCGATCGCGTGATAGTGCACCTCCCAGCTGATCCTGGACCCCGGAAGCATCAGCTTGCCGGCGCCGTCGGGAAAGATCTCGCCGACCTTGCCGACGGCCCACTCCATGAAGAGCCCCGGGCCGCCCATGGAACGGCTGCTGGTCGCGAGAGCGGCCGTCTCTTCGCTCATCTCGTCCGGATCCTCCTGCTGGACCAGGAAGGCGAGGGTATGGTGCACGACGCGCCGCCCGTCCGGCCAGGAAGGACGGATCTCGATGGCCTTGACCCACCGCTCCTCGGTCAGTCCGGTCTCCGTCAGGGGACGGAACCACTTGTCCTGGGTCTGTGCGGCCAGCGTGTAGGGATCGGATCGCACGACAAGGTCCGGCTCCCTGCCGAAAGTCTCCTTGAACTGCCATTCGCTGCCGTCCGGGAACTCGGGCGCGGGCGGAAGGTCCGCCTCGTCGCCGAAAGGCATGTCGCCGTCGAGCCAGGCGACCAGCGTTTCCAGCTCCTCGTCGGTCAGGCCCCGGTCGTTCTTGAACTCCTGGATCCCCACCGACCGGTCGATGTGCCACGGGGGCATGATCCGCTGCGACACCTTTTCCCGAATCCTGGGCGCGTAGCGCTTCACGGCATCGAATGTCATGAGCGACATGGGCGCGATCGAGCCGGGCTGGTGACAGACCTGACAGTTCTGCTGCAGGATCGGCGCCACGTCCCTGGCGTAGGTCAGCTCCTCCTGGGCTCCGGCCGGGACCGGGCGAGCCATGATCGCGGCCGCGAGCACGAGAGACATGGTTGCCGGTCCGCGAATGAATCTCTTGCTGCGCATGCGATTCCTCCTATCCGTCAGTGAATGACGTTGACTCTCAAAAATCCGTTGGTCCAGCAGCATTGGGCGTGTCCCCCGCTCGAGACGCCGGACGAGTCGTTCGCGCGAACGCGAACCACGTACTCACCCGGCACTTCAAAGGTGGCCATGGTCGTCATGGCGCCACCGTCGACCGGCACCTCGCCGCTTGCCTCGCTGAAGGTGACGTCGCCGGGCCCCAGATGCTTGAACCACCTCAAGGCTACCGACGATTGCGGGCGCCGCCCGATGCGGACCCGCCCGTCGTCGCTTCCCCAGACGGTCAGCTCCACGGGCATCCCCGCCCTGGCTTCGATCGGCCCACCCCAGGTCCCGGCTGGACCGGCACCCTCCGTCGCACCGTGATCGAAGGACAGAACCGGCGGCGTGTTGCCCGCCGACGCCTCGCCTTCGAGCGCGTCGATCTGCCAGTCGATGTGGAGCGTGCCCGGAATCGCGTAGCGCTCGCCGCGAAAGTCGATGGTCCACACGACCGCCTGGTCACCGAAATCGGCCGGGACCCTGACCGCGAAGACGCCCCAGTGCCGACGCGGGTGGAAGCGCGTGGGCTGGGTGCCGTTGAAGTCCGCGGGCTCAAGGTGGTTGGCGGCACCGTGCGGCAGTTCGACGATTTCCTCGAAGTTGCGGTTGTAGTAGCCGAAGGAGAGGCTGAAGGTGCCGTCGGCGTTCTTGTACCAGCCTTCGTAGACCGGCGTGACCGTGAGGCCGCTGGCGGTGCGGATGCCGAGGGGGACCTGGGAGGCGGCGGGAGCCGGGACCGTCACTCCGAGCGCGATGGCGGCGGTCGCGCAAGTGAGGAAGCTGTGTCTTGACATGGCATGCGCAGGGGGGATGGGACAACTGACACTAAGCGCCGGGGCGCGCTGGCGCAAAGCTGCGACGTGGGGCAGTCGACGCCCCGACGCCGTAAGAGGTCCTGCTCGTCTGCCGGAAGGAGGAAGGCCCCCTACCTCACCAGATGCAACTCCGTCTGCCGCCTGAGCATCCAGCGAATCTCACCATCCGCCGTGATCTCGGCCTCCTCCTCCTGGGCCATGCGCACGGGCTGTCCGTCCCACTCGGGCACAGGAGTCGTCACCTGCAATTCCGTCGAGAACCACATACTGGGAATCACGAACGGGTCTCCCCGTCCCGGCACACCCGTCTGGTAGTCCCAGAGGCCGATCAGGGGACCGGCGCCGTGGCCATGGTCGCCGATCGGATGGGTGTACATCGTCCCGTTCAGCCCCTCGGCCCTCATCCTCTCCAGCACGATGGCAAGGATCTCGTTGCCGCTCCGGCCCACCTTCGTCTCCTCCAGCAGGATGTCCTGCAGGCGGTTAGAGTTGGCAAGGGCCTGGCGCAATCCCGCGGGGGCCTCCATCTCCCCCTCGCGCAGCACGTAGGCCATGTGCTGCGTGTCGGTCGTGAGGCCCAGCGCGACGAGCCCGAAGTCGCAGTGCAGCACGTCGCCCCGCTCGATCACCGGCGCGGCCACACCCGCCATTGACTCGCCCCGGCGCTGCACGGACACCGACGGCTGGAACCACGAGCCAAGACCCATGTCGTGCACCCGCTGGCGCATCCACCACACCACGTCGGCGGTCGTCGTCCGCCCCGGCTCGATGACCACGTCCGAGAACGCCGTCGCGATGATCTCGTGCACGATCGCCTGCATCTTCCGGTAGACCGGGGTCATGGCGGGAACGCGCATGGCCAGGTATTCGATCGCGAGCAGCGGCTCACGCACCACGCGCCTCACCAGATCGGGGCCGAGTGCCTCCTCCATCTGTTCCCACTCACCCGCGCTCAGCCCGTCGGCGAAGTTGTGGTCGTGGGAGATGTTGACCGCGATCCGCCCGGGGTCGCGCTCGCGCACCATGTCCGCGAAGAGGTTCCACTGGTCCTTGCCCCAGAGTTCCGCCGCGCGGCCGTCGGGGGCCTGCACGGTGGCGCGCACGGCCTCGTAGACGCCCCCTTGCGAGGAGCCGCCCAGCGCGAGCCGCTCCACCCCCTCGTCCGGGCCGCGGTCGTGGAAGATGTAGATCGTGCGGCGGCGCGCGGCGAAGGTGGTGGGCGAGACCAGGGCGCGGAAGACGGGGTCCTCGTTGTATTCGCGCATGGTGACGATCCACATGTCCACGTTGTGCTTGCGCATCAGCATGGGGAGGTTCTTCTCGAGTCGTTCCTGCAGCCATGCCTGCTGCGTGCGGGCCTGTTCGCGCAGGGTGCCGAAGGGGCGTTCGGGGCGGTAGTCGCGCGCCTGGGCGTCGAGGGTGGTAGGGAGCACGAGCAGGGCCCCCATCAACAGGCGGGCGGCCCAGCGGACGCGAGGTCGGATCGAATCGGTCATGGTTATCTCACTAGTCTGACTGGTCATTCGTGGCTGAGCGGAGGAGTTCGAGGACCTCGGCGAGGATCGCCTGGCCCTTGTCGCGTGCGTAGAAGCGGCGGGTTTCGGCGTAACGGGGGCCGGGTTCCATCTTCATCCCTTCCTCCATCACCCATTTCTGGAGCCGGCTGGGCCGTGGACCCCACCAGCCGCGTTCCCGGAAGTCCTCGTCGTAGAGGATGACTACGGGGATCGAACGGCTGCGGCCGCCGGTCAGGTGCGCGTCCATGATGTCCAGGTTCTCGTCGCGGGAAAGGATCCGCAGGTCGACGCTGGGGAGGGCTTCGGCCAAGCGGGCGACCACCGGAAGGATGTTCACGGCGTCGCCGCACCAGTCCTCGCTGAGGGCGAGAAGGTGCCAGGTTCCGGGGAGTGCGCGGGCCTGGGCGGCGAAGGTTTCCGGGACTCGGGCGCGGCGATACACGCCTCGCCAGAGCGACTCGTTCTTGCGGACGGTCTCGAGGTACTCCGGGAAGGGGAGGGCGGACTCGAAGCGGTCACGCATGGGCAGGTGCATGCCTGGTTGGAATGTTGGGGGATGGGAGATGCGAAGCCGTCGCAAGTCTGGCGGCCGTTCCGGAGGGGGATGGTCGCGACGGTGGTGCCAGAGGACACCGCACCCAACTCGTCGCGATCCCGGCTGCCACCCGAAAGGTCACCGGGCCTTGCGACGGGGCCTGATGCCCGTGCGGAGCAACCCTTCCTGCGCCGCGGACGCGACCAGCTGCCCGTCCCGGGTATGGAAAGTTCCCCTCCCGAAGCCCCTGGCGCCATGGGTGACGGGGCTGTCGATCGAGTAGAGGAGCCAGTCGTCGGCGCGGAAGGGCCGGTGGAACCACATGGAGTGGTCGAGCGAAGCGGCCATCAGGTCCTCGTCGCGCACGGTGCGTCCGTGCGGCTGCAGCGCGGTCGAGAGGATCCCGTAGTCCGACGCGTATGCGAGCGCGGCCTGGTGGTGGACCAGGTTGTCGTCGAGCGCCCCCGAACTGCGCACCCAGATGTGGCGGAAGGGGGGGCGGGTGGTGCGGTCGAGAAAGGTGAACGGCTCGACGGGTCGGGAGTCGAGCGGCCGGTCCTGCGTGAGGATATCCCGCAGATGCTCCGGGATCAGGTGGGCGTGCTCCCTCAGCATGTCGAGCTCGGAGGCGAGATCCTCCGGCGGCGGAACGTCCGGCATGGGGCTCTGGTGGGACACCCCGGTCTCCGTGCGGTGAAACGACGCCGACAGGGTGAAGATGGCTTTCCCGTGCTGGATCGCGGTGACCCGGCGGGTGGTGAAGCTCCGTCCGTCGCGCGTGCGGTCCACGAAGTAGACGACCGGGATGTCCAGGTCGCCCTCCAGGATGAAGTAGCCGTGCAGCGAGTGCGCGTCGCGGTCGGGATCGTCGATCGTGCGTTGGGCCGCGACCAGCGCCTGGGCCAGCACCTGTCCGCCGAAGATCCGCCCCGAGCCGATGTCGCGATTCTGGCCGCGATAGATGTTCCGCTCGATCGGTTCGAGATCGAGAAGGGCGATCAGGGTGTCGGTGGAGTGGAGCATGGGGATGAGGATAGTGCCTTCGGGGGTGGGGCGGTACGGGGGGTGGACCCCTATTGCGGGACCTGCCCATCCCCGCGGACTCTCCGGATCGGGGTACCCTGAGGGACGATGCCACGGTAATCTGAACACCCTCCTTCATTCTCCTCGCATCCTCCTATCCCCGACCCCTTGAGCAAACCCAAGTCCATGTTGAGGCTGGCCGGTCCCTCCGCTCTCCTCCTCGCCATCGCGATCTTTGCGCAGACGGCCTCCCATCCCGGTCCGGTGGCCTCCATCACCGCACCCGGCCGTGCCGAAACGACAGCGCTCGGGGCCCGATCGACGTTCTCTCGCGCGTCCACCCCCCACCGTGACACCCTCGACGTCCTCGAACTCACCGCCACCCAGGTCCACGACGACCTCCTCGCGGGCCACTACACCATCACCGAACTCGTCCAGGCCTTCCTCGACCGCATCGCCCGCTACGAAGACCACTACAACGCCTTCATCTCGATGAACCCCGAGGCGCTGGCCATCGCGGCCGCCCTCGACGACGAGCTCCGCGCGACCGGTCCCCGCAGCCCCCTGCACGGCGTCCCGGTCGTCATCAAGGACAACCTCGACTACGCGGGGCTGGTCACCACCGCGGGATTCGATGGGTTCAGCGCGGCGACCGGGGGCGTCGACATGATCCCCGGAGACGACGCTGCCGCCGTGGAGCGCCTGAGGGCTGCCGGCGCGGTCATCCTGGGAAAGACCAACATGCCGGACTTCGCAGGGCACGGCACGCGCACCCGCAGCTCGGTCGCGGGCGAGACCCTGAATCCGTATGCGGTCGACCGGGTGCCGGGCGGATCGAGCGGCGGCACGGCGACGGCGGTGAACGCCAGCTTCGCGGTGTTGGGGCTCGGCACCGAGACCGGCGGCTCGATCCAGAATCCCGCCGCGGCCCAGGCGCTGGTGGGCTTCAAGCCGACCTTCGGGCTGGTTCCGCTGGAGGGCGTCCTCCCCATGGATGCCACCTACCGGGACGTGGTCGGCCCGCTGGCCCGCACCGTTCGCGACGCGGCGCTCGTCCTCGACGTCATCGCGGGTCCTACGCCCGAGGACCTGGCCACCTACGCCGCGACCGGGCACATCCCGGAAGGGGGCTACGCGGCCGGGCTGACCACCACTGCGCTCGAGGGCAGGCGCTTCGGGCTCGTGGGTGCGGGATGGCGCGATTCCTTCCTGCCGCTGGCGGCGGAAACCGAGGCGCTGTACGGGGATGCCATCGCGACGCTCGAGGCCGAGGGGGCCGAGGTGGTGGAGGATCCGTTCGCCGGAAGCGGGTGGGTTGAACTGTACGGGGAACGCCCCGGCGTGCGTTCGGTGGGGACGCACGACCTGCTGGTCTACCTGCGCGGACTCGGCCCGGAGGCGGCCTTCCACACCATCGAGGAGTGGGAGGAGCTGTCCGGGAGGGCGTTTCGCGGCGGACGGGGTCCACGCAATCCGGCGGCGCCCACTGCGACCGAGGAGGGGGACGCCTTCCAGGCATGGCGCATGGAGATGCGCGCCCTCTTCCGCGATGTCCTGGCGGCCCACGAACTCGACGGACTCTTCTTTCCCCAGGCCGGCGAACCGATCCGGCCGCTGGTGGAGGACCCTGAGCGCCCCGAGTACCGGCCCAACAATCATGCCGAACTGCCGAGCAACATCATCAACGACATCGGCTTGCCGACCGTCACGGTTCCTTTCGCCTACTACGGCGACGGCACCCCCTTCGTGCTTGCCTTCATCGGCGACCTCTGGAGCGACGCGGATCTGCTCGCCTGGGCCTACGACCTGGAGCAGGCGACGATGGCCCGGGTGGCGCCGGTGCTCACCGAGCAGCATGGCTCTGGTGATTGGTGAAATCAACCGGTTAGCTTCAGGCAGGTCTGGAACGCCAAAGGCTCCCAGGTTGCAGTTTGGCCGGAATCGACATTCCAGCGCCCAATCTTCGGGGCGTTAATGAATGCTCGGCTCCGGGAAAGTCCCGGATTCGGGGCAACCGGTCCTGCACGCGGGAGCGCCAGGGCCACAGGCAGGAGTGGACGATGATGCGGACGGAAAGGCACGACGATCGGTTGGGGGTTGCACGGTCCAGGGTTTCACGGCCGTGAGCGCGGAACTCATCGCGGTTCTGGGCGTCGGGGTAGCCCTGGCGGGGTTGAACTGGCGGATGAGCAGTGTGCTGCGCCGGGAGATGGGAACGTTGCGAGCGGACACGCGACATGACCTTGCGGGTTTGCGCGAGGAGATGCGGATCGGGATTGCCGCGGTGCGCGCCGAGATCGGAGGTTTGCGCGAGGAGATGCGCTCCGAGATTGCTGCGGTGCGCTCGGAGATCGCAGGTCTTCGAGATGAGATGCGGACCGAGATCGGGGGTTTGCGCGAGGAGATGCGGACCGAGATCGGGGGTTTGCGAGATGAGATGCGGACCGAGATCGGGGGTCTTCGCGAGGAGATGCGCTCCGAGATCGCAGGGCTTCGGGACGAAATCGCGTCTTTGCGAGGGGACTTCGGTGCGGAATTCACTGTCCTTCGCAGCGAAATCGCCGGATTGCGCACAGAGTTCAAGGGCGAGTTGGTCTCACTTCGCGGCGAGTTCCGGGAGGACATGGCGGAGTTTCGGGCCGAGACGCGGACCAGCATTGCGGGTGTGAGGACCGATATGAAAGAGGGGTTCCGCCAGATGGACGTGCGCCTTCGATTCCTGGAGGAGCACTTCTTCCTGGACCAGTCAGCGAAGCAGGCGTCGGCCTGACATTGCATCCGGGCCGGCGACCGTGACCGGCTCGCAGTCACGACGGTCTTTTCTGCGGCTGCGCTGCCACCGGCTGCGCCCTTGCGCTGAACCATCACCGCTCGCAGTCTCCCGCGTGCAATCCCCGGCCGTTCCGCTGACGCGCCAGGAGCGGCCCCCAGCAACCTGCAGCGCCGGCAATCCCGGGTAAGGCACCCTGCAATGTCTCCACGCATGTCCGCTCAGTTCCGTCGAGCCACGCCATCGCTCCTCCTCTCCCTGGCCTCAGCCTTCCTTGCCACCCTCGTCCCCATGGCCGCTCCCATCGCGACTGCTCAGGAGCCGCTCTCCACCATCACCGAGAAAACCCGGGGCACGACCGCCATGGAGGGCTTCTTCAACCTCTACTGGCACGACGGCGACGGCGTCCTCTACTGGGAACTGGACCTCACCGCCGGCGAATTCCTCTACCAGATTTCGATGGGATCGGGACTGGGTTCGAATCCGGTCGGCATCGATCGCGGCCAGCTTCGCGGCACCCACGTCCTCGAGGCGAAGCGGATCGGTCCGCGCGTCCTCCTCATGCAACCCAACTACCAGTTCCAGGCGCGCAGCGACAACCCGATCGAGGTGCAGGCTGTACGGGACGCCTTCGCCCCTTCGGTGTACTGGGGGTTCGACATCGTGGCGCTCACCGGGGACCGGGTGCTGGTCGACGCCACCCCCTTCTTCCTCCGCGACGCGCGCAACGTGATCGGCCAGATCGCGCAGCGCGGCGAGGGCAACTTCCGCCTCGACGTGTCCCGTTCGGCCGTTCATCTGCCCGCGACGCAGTCATTCCCCGAAAACACCGAGGTGGAGGCGCTGCTGACCTTCACCAGCGACAATCCCGGCGGACTCGTGAGCGGGGTAGCCGCCAATCCGCGCGCGGTGTCGCTCCGCCAGCACCACTCCTTCATCCAGCTGCCCGACGACGGCTACCGGACCCGAGTCGCCGACCCCCGCGTGGGAGTCAACGGACCGACGATCCATGACTACGCCACCCCCATCGACAAGGACCTGCGCCTGCGCCTCGCCGCCCGCCACCGCCTCCAGAAGCGCAACCCCGGCCCGGATCCGTCCGAGCCCGTGGAACCGATCGTCTACTACCTCGATCCCGGCACGCCGGAGCCGATCCGGAGCGCCCTGATCGAAGGGGCCGCGTGGTGGGAAGAAGCCTTCGAGGCCGCGGGGTTCATCGACGCGTACCGGGTCGAGGTGCTCCCCGAGGGCGTCGATCCGCAGGACATCCGCTACAACATGATCCACTGGACGCACCGGCGGACGCGCGGGTACTCATACGGCAACACGGTCATCGATCCGCGCACCGGCGAGATCATCCGCGGTGTGGTGAACCTGGGGAGCCTGCGACTGCGGCAGGACTACCTGCTCGGCAAGGGCATGGTCTCGCCCTTCGCGGGCACGGTGGGCGAAGATGGCGACGCCTCCGCCGACCCGATGTTCTGCGCGCTCTCGGCCGCCCCCGGCTTCGAATACCTGGCCCAGGTCGCCGGCAACTCGGACGCGGTCGAGATGGCGCTCGCCCGGGTACGCCAGCTTTCGGCCCACGAGGTCGGCCACACCATCGGCTTCCCCCACAACTACCTGGCCAGCACTTACGGCCGCGAGAGCGTGATGGACTATCCGGCCCCATACGTCGAGATCGACGCCGACGGGAACCTGGACCTCTCGAACGCGTACGTCCAGCGGATCGGCGAGTACGACAAACTCTCGGTCAACTGGCTCTACCGCGAGTTCCCCGAGGGGACCGACGAGCCCGCGGCGCTCGAGGAGATTGTCCAGCAGGGCATGCGCGACGGCTTGATCTTCATGGCGCACACCAACAACAACTTCATCGGCGCGGGACACCCCTACGCCGGCGTGTGGGACAACGGCGAGAACCTCGTCGACCACCTCAAGCACGAGATCCGCGTCCGCAACATCGGGATGGAGGGCTTCGGCGACCACATGATCCGCGCCGGCCGCCCCCTCTCCGACCTGGAGTACGTGCTGCTGCCGCTCTACATGCACCACCGCTTCCAGCTGCGCGCCGCCGCGCAGAGCCTGGGCGGGGCCGACTACAGCTACGCGGTAAGGGGCGACGGCCAGGTTCCGGTCGCAATCGTGCCGGGTGAGGAGCAGCGCGACGCCCTGGAGACGATCCTGTCGGCGCTCACCGTGGAGTTCCTGGCGCTGCCCGAGGAAGTGATCGCGATGATCCCGCCGGGGGCGTTCCGCCACCAGGAAGGCGAGGTCTTCCCGGGCCACACCGAGCTGCTCTTCGACCCGCTGGGTGCCGCGGAAGCGGCGGCCGACTTCACAGTAGGCGAGATCCTGCACCCTGCGCGCATGGCGCGTCTGGTCGTGTACGGCAGCATGGACGACAACCCGGATCTCGAAGAAGTGGTCGACCGTCTCATCGGGGCCACCTGGGGGACCGCCACCGAACGCGACGAATACCGGACACGCGTGCAGCACGTCATCCAGCGCGCGGTGGTGGACCGCATGATGCGCCACGCGGGCAGCGCGGGCACGATGACCGAGGCGCGGGCGGTGCTGTCGGACCGGCTGGATCGCCTGGCGGGTCAGCTTGAGGCGCTCATGGCGGCGTCGCCGCACCAGCGGCTGGTAGCGGCCGACATTCGCCGCTGGCAGCAGCGGATCGAGAACACGACGCCGGCGCCTTCGCTGCAATTGCCCGCCGGGGACCCGATCGGGGGGAACGGGGGGAGGGGTCGGTCGAGATAGGGAGCCCTTTGAGGGAGTTGGTGCCAGCAGACTGTGCTAGCAAATCCCGCTCAGCCGACGGGATGCTGAAACCGGTACCCGAACCCCCGCACGGTCTCGATCCACTCTCCCGCAGCGCCGAGCTTCCCCCTGAGCCGCCGAACGTGCATGTCGACGGTGCGGGTCTGCACACGGCTGGCCGCCATGGAATCCACATCCCAGGCCTCGGTGAGCAGCTGGCGCCGGCTCTGGGTGCGGCCGCGCCGCTCCATCAGCGTCTGCAGGAGGCGGAATTCGGTCGGCGTGAGCTGTACCTCCTCACCGTCGAACGCAACGACATGGGCGCCGACGTCCATCCGGAGCGGTCCGGCCCGCAGGATGCGCCCACCCCCGGTGGTGGCCCGGAGCTCCCCCTTTGCACGCCTCAGGATCGCGTCCACGCGAAGGACGAGTTCACGGGGGCTGAAGGGCTTGGTGAGATAGTCGTCGGCACCCAGCTCGAGTCCCTGGATACGGTCGGCCCGGTCCTTTTTTGCGGTGAGGATCAGAACGGGCACGGCCTGGGTGGCGGGGTCTTCCCGGAGCGCCTTGAGTACGTCGTCCCCCGAGATCTCCGGCAACATCCTGTCAAGCACGAGAAGGTCGGGCAGGTCCCGGTGCAGGGCATCCAGCGCCGCCGCGCCGGTGAGTGCCGTCTCGACCCGATAGCCTTCGCGGGTGAGCTGGTAGGCGATGAGCGCCGCGATCTCGGCTTCATCCTCGACGACCAGCACGCGGGGAGGCGTCTTGGTTTCACTCATGTGGGCCCGTGGGTTGGCCGCGCTCGTGGCGACCCTGAGTTCGCCGTTCCTCTCCAGAACATCCTTGAACAGCTGAATCCTGTAAAGCCTTCCTCACGGTCACACGCTTGCCACCCGCGGTTCCCGGTGTATGATCTCCGGTGTCCACACGCAGATAATGCCCAAAGAGCGTCGGCGGCGTCGGCGCAGATACCCGGCAACCCCATGAAACGACTCCGGTGCGGTTCCGGTTCCCTGACGGGATTCGGCGCTGCAGGCTGGCCCGACCCAGCCAGTGGAACTCCTTGCGCCAGTCTATCCGTGCCGGCGGGGGCGTGTTCAGGGTGAGTCCCCGTCACACGAAGGACGCCGGAGGGGACGGTTTTTCGCGGGCGGTCCGCAGGACCGAGGGCGTGCAGCCCTGGCGCCGCGTGTTTCACATGCTCGGCGGGGTGGCGATGGCGGCCGCCGTGCACCTGGTCGGGCCGGGCTCCGTGGTGCCCGTGGCGGCGCTGGCCGGCGCGCTGGCCGCGGCCCTGGCGCTGGACTGGATCCGGCTGCGGTCGCGGGCGGCCAACAGGAGATTCTTCCGCTTTTTCTCGGCGCTGGCGTCTCCGCGCGAGGCGCGCAAGCTGGCATCGTCAACGTGGTTCCTGTTGGGGGCACTGACCGTGCTCGTCGTGACGCCGGGCAGCGTGTTCGTCCCGGCGATGCTGGTCCTGGCCCTGGCCGACCCGTCCGCGAGTGTGGTCGGGCGGTTGTGGGGCCGTCACAAGCTGGGCAAGGGGAGCTGGGAGGGCACGGCGGCCTTCTTCGTGGTTGCGACCGCCGTACTGGTGCCTTTCGCCGGCCTGCAGGCGGCGCTGATTGCGGCCGTGGCGGTCGCGGTTCTCGAAGTGATGCCCATCGGCATCGACGACAACCTGACTGTGCCGTTGGCTACCGCCCTTGTGCTCTGGCTGTTGGGAGCCGCCTGAGTACCCTCCGACTGTCCGGTGCGGTCAAACGGTCGTGTTGTCCTCGGCCACGCGTCCGCGTCCCCCGGTAGCTTCGGCGATCGCCGGAGCAAGGTCTTCCAGGCGATGGCTGGGACAGAGGATCCGGTATTGGACATCCGCACCGAAGGTCCGCTCGTTGACGGTGGCACCGAAGTCCTTGAGAAGGCGGTCCACCCGGCGCACCGCTTCATAGGCGACCGTGACCACGACCGCCCTCCGCTCCACCTTCTCCACGGTCGGACACACCTCCAGGACGTGTTTCGCGCCTGCGGCATAAGCGCGAGCCAGCCCCCCCGTCCCCAGCTTCACCCCGCCGTAATAGCGCGCGCACACCACCACCACCTCACCCACCCCCGAGTGCAGCAGCGTGTGCAGCATGGGCCTGCCCGCCGTACCGTGCGGCTCCCCCGCGTCACTCATGCCGACCTGCGCCGTAGAGCCCGGTTCGCCCGCGTTGTACGCCCAGCAGTAGTGGGTCGCGCCGGGAACCCGTTCGCGCGTCTCCCGCACGAACCGCACGGCCTCCTCTCTGCTGGTCGCCCTGCCCGCGCGGGTCACGAAGCGGCTCCGCCGGACCACGTCCTCGACTTCGGCGACGGCCGCGGGGATTCGGTAGGCATCCATGGGAGGCACATGTGAGGTGGACTTTCCAATTCCAAAACACCACCTTACTCTACTACCGCGTGACGCGGATCGGAAAACGCGGCCCCCAATCGAACTCTTACCAGGAGAAAGTGTGAAGAGGACAGGCGACTCCGCCTCTCGGCCCACCGGCGATTCGCAGAGGAAAGTGCCCCTGCGCGTCCTGGCCGATGTCCCCCTGGAGGAGGAAGTCATACTGGTGCGTATCGACGTTGCCGGGGATGACGTGGTGCCGCTGCTGGAGCAGGGCATCGTGCCGGGTTGCAAGCTGTGTCCGGTCCGGCATGCTCCCGCGGGGGGGCCGACCGTCTATCGCGTGGACGGCGCCCTCGTCGCGCTCCGGAGAGAGACCGCGTCCTGTCTCTGCGTGCGCAGTGCACTGGAAGCCGCGGGGGTTCTCGACTCGAATTGAACGCGGGCAGCGCGTCCGCCACGCTGTCGGCGGAAGCGGCCGAGGTAACCGCGGCGAACACCGACCACCCGCTGGTCGCGCTGGTAGGTCCCCCCAATTCTGGGAAGTCCACCCTCTTCAACAACCTCACGGGTCTGCGCCAGAAGGTTGCGAACTACCCCGGGGTGACGGTCGAGCGCCGGTCCGGCGTGGCCGATTCGGATGCCGGTCCGGTCGAGTTGATCGATCTGCCGGGCGTGCACGGCCTCTCTCCCCGCAGCGTGGATCAGATGATCACGCACAACGCGCTGCTCGGCGAACTGGAGGGTGACCGAAAGCCCGATGCGGTCGTGCTCGTGCTCGACGCCACCCGTCTCCGTTCCCACCTGATGGTCGCGGAGCCGGTGCTGGGGCTCGGGCTGCCGGCGCTGGTCGTCCTCACCATGGCCGACGAACTGGACCGCCGCGCCGGCGAGCTCAGGAGTGCCCGTCTGTCACGGGATCTGGGCGTCGAGGTGGCGCTGGTCAACGCGCGGGATGCCGGAACGCTGGAACCCGTGCGCCGCTTCCTAACCGCCCTCCACACGGGAGGCGAGGAGGTGCGCGCCTGTCCGATCGTCGTCGCGGCCGACCACCTCGAGGGGCACCCGTCCGGCCGCCCTCTCCCCGTGATCGACGTCTTCGCGGCACGGCGCGAGCGCGCCCGGGAACTGGGCCGCTCGGCCGGGTTCAAGGCACCGCGGCCGTCGCGCTTCACGAACCGGCTCGACGGTCTCGTGCTGCACCGGCTGTGGGGACCGGTGATCTTCGCCGTGGTGGTGGGGCTCGTCTTCCAGGCCATCTTCACGTGGGCGGTCCCCCTGATGGACGGCACCGAAGCGCTGATCGGCGCCTCGGGCGCGTACCTCTCGGGGGCGCTGCCCGATACCTGGTTCCGCGCCCTACTGATCGACGGGGTGTGGGCGGGGGTGGGGTCGGTGCTGGTCTTCCTGCCCCAGATCCTCATCCTCTTCCTCTTCATCGCGATCATGGAGGACTCCGGGTACATGGCCCGCGCGGCGGTGATCGCCGACCGCGTCATGCACCGGGTGGGACTCCAGGGCAAGTCCTTCCTGCCCCTGCTCTCCGCCTACGCCTGCGCGATCCCCGCGATCATGTCCGCGCGCACCGTCGAGGACGAACGGGACCGGATCGCCACGGTCTTCATCGCGCCCTTCATGACCTGTTCCGCCCGGCTCCCCGTTTATGCGCTCCTGATCGCGGCCTTCATCCCCGCCGAGCCGCTGCTGGGACCGTTCCTGGGACGCCGCACCGCGGTCCTCATCGGCCTCTACGCCCTGGGGCTGCTGGCGGCGGTCGGCACCGCGGCGCTCCTGAAGAGCACGCTGCTGCGCGGCCGGTCCATGCCGTTCGTCATGGAACTGCCGCCCTACCGCTGGCCCAGCGCCCGGTCGATCGGAACGCGCCTTCTGGACCGCACGAAGATCTTTCTGCGGCGCGCTGGCAAAGTCATCCTGGCCGTGACCATCGCGCTGTGGATCCTGGCCCAGTTCCCGAGGACGCCGGCCGGGGCGCCACCCGAGATCGGCGACAGCGCGCTGGGCCAGATGGGACAGGTCATCGAGCCGGTGATCGAGCCGCTCGGTTTTGATTGGCGGATCGGGATCGGCCTGGTCACGTCGCTGGCGGCCCGAGAGGTGATTGTGGGCACCCTGGGCACGATCTACGGGGTGGAGGCGGAGGACGGCCAGGACCTCGAACTGCGCGCCGCCCTGCAGCGGGACCTGGATTTCGGGGCCGCGGTGGCGCTGCTGATCTTCTTCGTCTTCGCGCTCCAGTGCATGTCCACGGTGGCCGTGATGCGCCGGGAGACTGGGGGGTGGCGATGGCCGATTCTGCAGTTCTGCTACATGCTGACCCTGGCGTACGTGGGCGCATGGGCGGCGAACGCGCTGCTGTGACGGGTCGGGTCGGCGCAGTGCGAATCCGCGGGATGCCGGCAGTCCTCGCACTCCTCGCCGGGCTGTCGGCCTGCAACCCCGATCAACCGGCTCCGCGGGGCACCGGCGCCGTGGTGGACGACCGGGGCCGCGCGCACGACCCGTCCGTCCCCCTCACCCGCATCGTCTCGCTGATCCCGGCGGTGACCGAGACGCTGGTGGCGATCGGCGGTGCGGACCTCCTGGTCGCCCGCACCCGCTACGACGAGGACCCCGCGCTGGCGGACCTGCCGTCGGTGGGCGGCGGGATCGACCCGAGCCTCGAGTTCCTGGCGCAACTCAACCCCGACCTTGTCGTCCTGTGGGCCTCCGGCGCGAACGGGGTGTTGCTCGAGGACCGCCTTGACGAGATCGGCCTGAACTGGTACGCCGCCTCCATCCAGACGGTGGACGACTTCCGCCGGCACGCGCGCAACCTCGGCCGCCTGGTCGGCAAGTCCGCCGCTGCCGACTCCGTGATCGCCCGGGTGGAGGGGGACTTTGCGGCCGCGACGCAGTCGTGGTCGGGACGGGACCCGGCAGAGGTCGTCTACGTCGTGCAAATGGAGCCTCCCATGACCGTCGGGCCCGGCACCTTTCTGGACGCGCTGCTCGGCACGGCGGGGGCCTTCAACGCCTTCGGCGACATCGTGGGATCCTGGCCGCTCGTGAGCATGGAAGAGGTGGTGAAGCGGGACCCCGACTACGTGATCATGCCGGTTCAGGGCTACGGGACGCCGGAGGCGCGCTCGGACTACAGCGACCCCTCGATCGAGCGTCTGCGGGCGCAGCCGGGGTGGTCGGCGGTCCCGGCGGTGGTGGCGGGCCGCGTCATTTCGGTGGACGGATCGCTCTTCGGCCGGCCGGGCCCGCGCATGGGCGAAGCCGCGCTGTATCTGGCCACGCGACTGCACGGCTCCCGCTGACGCCCGGACGCTACCTGGCGGCCCGCGCCGACGCATCACTCGCCTGTCGACCCCCTTGCACGGCCTCCATCGAGGCCAGCTACGGGATCAGCACCCTCGGGGACCGCTTCACGAAGAACACGCCCTCCTTGCCCGAGGTCACCACGATGATCCCGCTCTCGAAGTACGGGTAGTTGCTCCACGACCCGTCGAAGCCGGGCGCGTCCTCGCCCCACGGCACCGTGTCGAAGAAGCCGATCTCCACCGGATTCTCGCGGTCGGAGATATCCAGCACGCGAAGGCCGCTCACGTAGTTGGACTGGTACATGAAGTCGCCGCGGATGTACAGGTTGTGGTCCGAAGAGGTGTTTTCCGAGAAGTGCTCCTTGACCAGGATCGGGTCATCCAGGTCCTTCACGTCCCACACCAGCGTGCGGGTGTTCGAGACCATGCCTTCCAGCTCGTCGAGCTCGTCGTTCATGTAGAAGTACTCATGGGCCTCGTCGATCCAGCCCTGGTGGGAGTAGACCACGTTGGGGTACGTGCTCATCGCCAGTGCGACAGGGACCCTCTTGTCGGTGACATCGGCGATGCTCAGCGCGTTCTCGTTGGACCCGAAGCAGATCTCCTTGCCGCGGTGCTCGGTGTCCGGCCCCTCGTAGATGATGCACATGGCGTCGTGGCTGTAACCGGTGCTGGCCCGCCCGGTGGCGGCGTCGGCGAAGCAGCCCGCGAAGACCGGATTCCGTGGATCGCGGATGTCGATCATGTGGAGACCGCCGCCGCAGGTGTCGCCGCCGCCGCTGGATCCCACCGAGTACGCGAAGCCGGTGGCCTCGTTGATGACGATGTTGTGGGCGCTGTGGATCCCGTCGTAGTGCGCGGTTTCCTCGAAGGTGACGGGTTCCCCGGTGGCGTCGCGCAGCTCGGTGAGGTCGAAGATCTGCATGCCGTGGCGGCCCGAGTTGTCGGAGACGATGAAGGCGTGGTCGGCGTAGACCTTGATGTCGCGCCATGTGCTCGGGATTGCCCCCTCGGTCAGCAGCAGATTGCCGGCGTTTCTGGGGTGCGCGGGGTCGCTGAGGTCGACGAAGGAGGTACCGTCGTAGCGGCCCACGATCGCCCACTCCGTCCCCGTGACCGGGTCGGTCCACCCCCACACGTCGTTGACCTCGGCGCCGCGCCCGCCGCCCAGCTGCTGCACCGGCAGGAACGACACGATGTCGACGTTGGCGCAGGTGAAGACATCGGCGGCCCCGTCCTGGCAGGCGACCTCGTCACCGGTGATCGGGTCGAGGCCGGCGACTTCGCTGGCCACGCGGACCCCCCGGGTCCAGCCGTTTCCTTCGCGCTCGATGATCGCTGCGGTGCCCAGTCCGTAGTCGTCCCCTTCCAGACCCACCACCCCCACGCCCGAACCCATCGCGAGGACCGACCCCATCTGGTCACCCGGGGACAGCCCATCCACGGAGAACTTCGTCATCGCACCCCAGCCGCCGCCTCCGGGCTCCGGCGACATCACGTAGTAGCGTCCCTCGAAACCTCCGGCTCCCGGCGCCGCGATCCAGATGTCGTCTCCGCTGATCGCAACGGCGCTCCCGAACCGGGTCCCGCTACCTCCGTCGAAGGGTCGGTAGGTCTCTGCCGGGCTCCAGTCACCCGAAGACTCGTCGAGGACGTAGCGATGAACCGCCCCGACCAACCGGTCCTGCCATGGTGCTCCGATCAGGGCCGTGCCGTCCCGCATCGCCAGCGCCGACCCGAAGCTGACCCGATCCGTGCCCTCCGGTTCCAGCTTGGCGGTCTCGGACCAGCTTCCGTCCGTCCCGCGGCGAAATGCGTAGACGGCGCCCCGGCCCTGGTTCTTCCGTACAGTCCCTATCAACGCGTAATCTCCGTCAACCGCCAGCGCTTGCCCGAACCAGTCCTGCGGCTCGGCGTCGCTCGCCATCAGCTTGGCTGTTTCGCTCCACCGGCCGGAATCGTCGCGCGTCAGCACGTACACCGCACCGCGACCTTCGTCGTGGCCCCAGGCGGCGACCAGCGCCACGCCGTCCCCCACCGCCATGGCACGCCCGAAAGCCTCGCCGTCGACCACGTCGCTGGCGGAGATCTTGGCGCTCTCGGTCCAGTCCCCCGCCTGGTTGCGCCGGAAGACGTAGACCGCACCCCGGGTGTCGTCGATGACCGTCGATCCGACCAGGAGGTCGTCCCCCACCAGCCCAAGCGCCCGCCCGAAGTGGTCCCCGTCTGCCGCGTCCGAGGCGGAAAGACGCTGCACTTCGGCCCAGCCGCCTCCGGTCCTGCGGTAGACGTACACGTATCCCGGGGCGCGTTCGTTGAGTGATTCGCCGATCAGGACATCGCTCCCGCTCAGGGCGGCGGAGCTTCCGTAGCCCTGCGCCGAGACCTGCGTCGGCTGGAAGACGAAGACCACCGACGCGAACAGGGGAAGAATGGACAGTCTCACGATTATCACCTCATTCCTTTGGGGTTGCCCGGCCCCCTGGTGGCGGGGTATCCGGACCTGCATGACGGGCGGCCGAAATGCCGCCCCCAATTCTACTACGAAACCGCCGGCGGCCGCTTCTTCAGCACGAAGAGCCCTTCCTTGATGCTCGACACGATGATCACGCCGCTCTCGAAGTACGGGTAGACGCTCCACGCCCCCGCGAACCCCGGCTTGTCCTCACCGAAGGGCACGGTGTCGAAGAACCCGACCTCGCGCGGCTCCTCCGGGTTCGAGATGTCCAGGATCCGCAGCCCGCTCAGGTAGTTGGCCTGGTACATAAAGTCGCCGAGCACATACAGATTGTGGTCCGATGCACCGGTTGTCCCGAAGTGCTCCCTGACCAGCACCGGGTCCTCCAGCTCGCTGATGTCCCACACCAGGGTCCGCGTGCGGGACACGCTTCCGGCGAGTTCGTCGGTCTCGTCGTTCATGTAGAAGTAGCGGTGGTCATCCGACAGCCATCCCTGGTGCAGGTATCCGGCGCTGGGGTAGGTGACGCTGGAGACCGCCACCGGGGCCACCTTGTCGGTCACGTCCGAGATCGAGAGCGAGTTCTCGTTGGCTCCAAGGCAGATTTCGCGGTCCCGGTACTCTTCGTCGGGGCCCTGATAGCGGACGCACTGCGCGTCGTGACTGTAGCCGGTGCCCATGTTCCCCGTCGCAGCGTCCGCGAAGCACCCCGCGAAGGTGGGACTGCGCGGGTCCCGGATGTCGACCATGTGAAGACCTCCGCCACATGTCTCACCGCCGCCCGAAGCGCCCACGACGTACGCGAAGCCCGTCTCCTCGTTGATCACGATGTTGTGGGCCGAGTGGATCCCGTCGTAGCGGGCGGTTGCCTCGAATGTCGCCGGGGGGTTGCTCACATCGCGCAGCCGGGTGAGGTCGAAGACCTGGACCCCGTGCGCCCCGGCATTGTCCGCCACCACGAAGGCGTGATCACGGTAGACCTTGATGTCGCGCCACATGTTGGGCGTCGCCCCTTCGGTGAGGGGCAGCTCGCCCAGGTAGACCGGGTTGGCGGGATCGGTCAGGTCGACGAAGGTCGTCGCGTCCGCACGCCCCATGATGGCGTATTCGCGCCCCGTTTCCGAGTCGGTCCATCCCCACAGGTCGTTGGCGATCGCGCCGCGCTGGCCGCCCAGCGCATGGGTGGGCACGAAGGCGACCAGGTCGACATCGCCGCATGCGAATCCGCCCGCCTCACCCCCCTCGCACCCGATCTCGCCGCCGACGAGCGCCTCGAGTTCGCCTCCCTCGTCCACGATCCTGCCCTCGGACCGCCACCCGTCCGGGGTCCTGCCGAAGAGGAACCCGACCCCCTCGAAGAAGTCGGCGCCCGGCGCGCCCACCACCGCCACATCCCCGCCCAGCGCAACGGCGAGACCGTAGAAGTTGAACGGACCCCCGGGGCCGAACTCGGCAACCTGGTCCCACTCCCCGGACTCGCCGCGGCGGAACGCGAATCCACCGCCGACACCCCCGCCCGCCAGCGGCGTCCCTGTAACGAGGTCGTCCCCGGAGACGGCGACGGCCATGCCGAACCCGGAAGCCTGAACCGGCGTGCCCGGCTGGATCGTGTGTGCATGCGTCCACTCCGCGCCCGTGCCTCCCCCGGGCCGGGTGAAGTGATAGACGGCACCGCTCAGCTGGCCGCCGAGGGGCGCCCCCGCGAACACCTCGCCCTGCGACACGACCACGCTGGCTCCCATGGAGGCCGGGACGAGTTCCGGTGGTTCGAGGCGTATGATCGGTGTCCACGTCACCGTCGCCCCGCTGAACAGATACACCGACCCCTGTTGGAGATCGGGAACGCCTGTGCCCGGGATCAGCGAGATCGCCCCGCCGGGCGCCCCGACCGCCAGCAAGTCTCCCTCCACGTCGAGCGAGGTGCCGTATTGCGCGCCGTCGCCCAGGTCGGCGGGCTGGAGAACCCCGCTCAGCGCGTACCCGGCTGCTCCGGCCCGGAAGACGAACACTGCGCCCCTTCCTTCGTCGGCCCCGGGTGCACCGACCAGGATGTCGGTCCCGTTCGTGGCCACCGCGGCCCCGAAGCTGGCGCCCTCCGTCGCATCGTCCCAGGCGAGGCGTTCGCTCAGCGACCACCCGCCGCCCGCCCGGCCGTACACGTATACGGCACCCGTCCCTTCACCGGGTGCCCCGACCACCAGCACGTCACCGCTCACGTCCAGCCCTTCTCCGAAGCCCGTGGCGGCCTCGGTCACGGGCGTCGGCAACGTCGCCGTCTCCGTCCATCCGTCCCCCGTGCGTGTGAAGATGTGTACCCCCGCGGCGCGGTTCCCGGGCATGGGGAAGATCGCGAGACCGCCGGGCCTCCCGACGAAGATCTCGTCGCCCTGCACCACGACGCTGGCCGAAAACGCGGTCGCGGCGGCCGGAGTCGGGATGGCCCCGGCGCTCGTCTGCCCTGCGGCCGCCGGGGCAGTGCAGACGAGAAGTGCCACGGCGATGCTGGCGTGATGTCCGGCGAGGCGGATATGCATGGTGATTCGATTCCCGGGAATGGGGGCGTGCGTGTGGCCGGTGGCCCGGCCGCGGCTTCGATGTTCCGGCACAATAACCAAACCGGGCACGCCAGCCCACCGGGTCATCGCGTTCCGGTCGGCGGCGCGGTATCGTGTCGTGACCGGAAGCGCGCATTCCCGCGACACCTGAGGGGCCATGACCACACGGCGCGTTCGTTCACTCGCTCTCGGCGCACTGGCCGTCGCCGCCGCATTCCCGGCGTGCGGCCCGGGCCCCGAGCCCATCCACCTCGCGACCGCCCACCAGATGGGCCCGGTTGCATACCGTGACCCCGCCGGCGGCATCTCACCCGATGGGCGCCTCCTCGCCTACACCCAGGGCCGCGAACTGCTGGTGCGGGATCTCGCCGGGGAGGAGGTCCGCAGCCTTGGCCTCGCTCCCAGCCAACTCCGCTACGTCACTTGGCACCCGGACAGCGACCGGTTGCTCGTGCACGAGCGTTCCTTCGACAGGCGCCGGCAGGCGTGGTTCGAGTACGACCTCGAGAGCGGTGCCAAGCAGACGATGTGGGGTGCGGGGTACTCATCCGGTCTGCCGACTCCGTCCACCCTGCTCGAGCTGAGCTGGGCCCCCGACGGCGGATCGCTGGTCGGTGTCGCCAGGAGCGCGCGGGTTTCCCTGGTCTGGCGCATTAGCGCCGACGGCAGCGTCGGCGCGATCGTAGGCGAGAGCCTCCGTCTTTCCTACCCGGTGGTTTCGCCCACGGGCGAGGTGGCGTGCATCGAGCGGTATGGAGGCCGGCAGCACCTCCGTTACCCGTGCGCGGACCCCCGTGTACACTGGCTGGACGGACACGAGCCGTACGGTCACGTCGCGTTCTCCGCCGATGGCGCCACCATACACTACGCCGCACCGAATGACGACGGCGTCCTCGAACTCTGGTCCAGGCCCGTGGGAGGCGGTGAGGCCCGGCAACTGGCATCCGCCGAACGCGACGCCTACGGACCCGCCGTCACCTCCGACGGAGATGTCGTCTACCGCAGCCAGCACTACATGGTTTCCCTGTCTGCGGTCCCCGCCGACGGTGGACCGGTCCGCCGCATCACCACCTTCCAGTCCGAGACCCCCACCTGGAGTCCCGACGGCAGCAAAATCTCGTTCACCTTCGGCCGCTGGCGCGTCGCCACCGACGATGTGCGGTACCCCGACATCGACCAGCACATCGGCACCGTGGACGCGACCTCCCCATCACCGAAGAGCGCCCCCGACCGCATCATCCGCAGCTCCTACTCCGAGGACCAGGGCATGCACTGGTCGCCGAACGGCCGCTGGATCACCTACCACAGCCACATCGGCGGCACCGACGACATCTTCCTCATCCCCGCCGACGATCCCTCCAACCCCCGCATCATTTCGGAGGAGGGCCACGAGACCGGCTGGCCGCGCTGGTCGCCCGACGGCCGCTGGATCGTCTTTCCCAGCTACACGCGAGACGCGGCGGGGGCGCGCAAGAGCTTCCTGTACGTGATTCCGATCGACGAGGAGAGCGGCGAAACGCTGCCGCAGCGGGCGGTGGAGCTGGGGGACTTCCGGCACGACGCGCTCCAGGCCGAGTGGACGCCGGACTCCGGGGGACTGGTCTTCGAAGCGGCGGAGGGGGCGGGGAGGAAGGCGCTATACAGGGTCCCGCGCGATGGCGGCACCCCCGAGCGCTTTCACGAGTGGACCTCCGACCAGGTGCATTCGGGGATCGCGGTGTCGGCGGACGGTGCGTGGGTCGCGTACATCGGTCCGGACAGCGCCGGGTTCTTCCAGGTGTACCGGGTGCCGCTGGGCGGGGGAGAGGCGGAGCAGATGACGGTGGATCCGGTGCGGAAGACCCAGCCGGCGTACGATCCGACAGGGAACTGGCTTGCGTACACGGAGTTCAGCTACGAGGCGCGCTTCTGGCGACTGCAGAATGTCAGGTAGAGTTTACAAATTGTAAACCGGAGTTCACTCCATCCCTACCACCGCCGCATCCTCCCCGTCACCTCCACGTCGACCTTCACGCCGTCCACCGACCGGGGCACCTTCGCCCGCAACCGCGGGTCATCGCGCTCCAGGTACACCTTCACGCACGTCTTCCCGCCCTTCAGCCCGATCGCAGTCCCGGTCACTCCCTCGATCCCGATCACCTTGCGGGTGACCTTCTTGCAGGCGTCCTCGAACCGGTCCCGCACGGCGTCAATTCCCGTCGATCGTCACATCGAAGCGCTTCAGCACGGCGTCGATCGGGTTGGCCAGCGTACTGTTCTGGCTTCCCGCGAAGAGCAGTCCCACCGGCTGGCGCGCGCTCCCGCCGCTGCCACCCGACACGATCAGCGACCCCGAGTCCCCCGGCGCCGAGAAACCGCCCCCCGTGACCATGATCTGGCCGACGAAGCGCGCGGTGCCGTCGCGGAAGCCGACGTTCATGGTGGCGTTGATGCCGGTGATCTTGCCGGTCGTATGGCCGGTGGTGCGGCCGTACTTCTGGACCGCCATGCCGAGGCGTGCGGTCGCCGTCTCGCTCTGCGGCGTGCCGTATCCGTTGGGTGGCGTGCTGTTGCCGAGCTGCTCGGCGGTCGTGGCCGCGATGGCCGCGTCGATGCGGTTGTCGGGGCAGGTGGGGAAGGGGGCGCAGAAGCGGATGGGCTCGAAGTCGTGCAGCTTGCCGATCGCGTCGTCGGGGTTGACGCCCCCGTCCACGGTGCCTGGCTGCAGGATGTGATCGCCGATGTTGGCCGCGTTTCGGTTCGCGTAGACGTGGTTGTTGCTCAGCGCGAAGACATCGTCGCCGGAGACCACCCGGGCGGCGATGGTGCCCGCCGTGACATCGACCTGGCCGGTGGAAACGCCGATCGGTACGGGCCGCGGGAATGAGCGCCTGGGGTCGGCCTCGTCGCCGGCGTCGGCGGGCAACGGCATGTCGCCGAGGGCGCGGAACTCGCCGGTGACTTCGGTCACGAGGGCATGGCCGTCAAGGCTCGCCGGAAGACCCAGGACGCCTGCGTGGGCCAGGTAGACCTTCACGACCGGGAGGCCGTTGATTCCGATCCCCACGGCCGTTCCCGCGACTCCGGGAATGCCGAGGAGGTCCTGGTTGTGCCGCTCCTGAACCGCCATGGCGGCCGCGAAGTCGCCTTGAGCGAAAGTGAGAAACTCGGTTGGGACCGCGGCCGGATCGCCGGCCGGACGAAAGAAAAGGACGTCCAGCACGACGGCGGCGGCCAGCGTCGCAACGCGAACACAATTCCTGCTGCTCATGTCCGATCCCTCCTTATACACGCGCGTACGGTTGTCTATCGATACTCCGCCGGCCACTGGAAGGTTTCGTTCCAGAGCCGGTTTACGCCAGTCCCGGGTGGCTCCGGGTGCGTCAGCGGGCCTGCGTGGCGGGGTTCCCCTCGGGGCGACTCCGGTCGTGCGGCGCGGGGTCTTCCGCCGCGCATCTGCAAGCCACATCACCGGTCCTCCGGGAAGAGTTCACCCTGATGTTCCCCCACATCCGGGGGATGACGGCGCAGGGCCGCACGCCGCCCGTCCCACCGAACCGGGAGCGGGATGTCGACGTAGTCTTCAATGGTGGGGTGATCACAACGGCGCAGCATTCCGGTGGCCACCGTCTGCGGATCTTCCAGCGCCGAGGCCACGGTGTGGATGGGGGCGGCGGGCACCTGGTGGCGCCGAAGAATCGCCAGCAGCGTCTCCGTGGAGTGCCGCCGCGTGTGCTCCGCCAGAATCCCCGCCAACCTCTCGCTGTTCGCCACCCGCAGTGCATTCGACCCGAAGTCGGGGTCCTCCGCCAGGTCGAGTTCCAGCGCGTCGCAGAGCCGCCGGAAGATCACGTCGTTTCCGGCCGCGATCATCACGCTCCCGTCGGTGCAGGGGAACCCCTGGTACGGCGCGATCATCGCGAGCCCGGTCCCCATCCGCTGCGGCAGCGCCCCCGTGCCGAGATAGCTCGTCATGTGGTACGACATCCACGCGAGCGCGGTGTCCAGCAGGGAGGCGGTCACATGGCAGCCGCGTCCGGTCCGCCCCCGCTCCGTCAGCGCCCCCATCACCGCGATTGCCGTCCACATCCCCGTACCCATATCGACGATCGACGTGCCCACGCGGGCCGGATCCCCGTCCGGGTCGCCCGTCACCGACATCAGCCCCGAGCGCGCCTGCATGAGCGGGTCGTATCCCGGGTCGTCGGCGAGGGGGCCCTCGGGTCCGTGCGAAGTGACCGAGACGTAGATGACCCCGGGGTTGGCCGCGCGCACGGCTTCGTATCCGATCCCCAGCCGCTCCGCCACCCGCCGCCGCAAAGCCTGCAGCACCACATCCGACCCCGCCGCGAGTTCCAGCGCCCGCGCCCGTCCGCCTTCCGTCTTCAGGTCCAGGATCACCCCGCGCTTGTTGCGGTTCACGACCTGAAAGAGGTGGCTGTTCCCCCCGACGAACGGAGGTCCCCACCTCCGTGCCGGATCGCCCCCGGGCGGCTCCACCTTGATCACGTCGGCGCCCAGGTCGCCCAGAATCTGCGTGGCGAACGGCCCCGCCAGGTTCTGCGTGAAGTCGAGAACGCGCAGCCCCGCAAGGGGGGAGATGGCGCCGTCGCCGCGCAACTCGGTGGACGTGTCGCCGGGGGGGCGCGCAGCCTGCGAACGTTGGCCGCGGGGCGTTGCAGCCCCCTTCGCTGGGGCGCCGCCTGGCGGCGTCATCCCTGGTTCATGGTGGAACACACGGATCGCTGTCCCTTGCTGGGGTATGAAGGGTGACGCTTCTTTAGAGGTACGGCGACGCGACAAACGGTTGGCCCGCCCTCCGCTCTGGAGTGGAAACCAACCCCCGGCCGGCGCCGTGATAGAAATATGGAGACGATTCGAATTCCGAACAGCGCGACGTACTCACCCGTCTCGCTCACCGACCTGATGTTCGTGGCGCCCCTGGCGACCCGCGTCCTCATCGGGGCCACGCTGCCCGGCCGACTCGTTCAGGCCGCGGCCGCGGGCGCCTACGCGGGGTGCGTGCTCAGCGACTGGGCCAGCCGCCGCGGCGTGCGCAAGATCGACTTCCTGGGCACCTACGGTTCCGACGTCAAGCACATGGACGAGATGCCGGTGGCACGGCGCGAGGAGGATGTCCAGCGCTACAGCGAAGAGCTGATGCGGATCCATGAACCGATCGTCCGGAGCCGCGACGTGCTCGCCGCCGACATCAACGAGCGGCTCACCACGTACATCGCCGGCATCACCGGACAGCGCGTCGAGACCAGCAGCTCGGTGCGCGAAATGACGCTGGCCCGCCTCATCATGCCCTTCGCATCGGGCAGCTGCGACGTCCTTTCGGGGGACATCGCCGTCTTCCGCAGCACAGGGATCTTCGAGCCGCACATCCTGGCTCACGAGTTCTGCCACCGGAAGGGCTACCTCAAGGAGCTGGAGGCGCAGGCGCTCGCCTACCTGGCGCTGTCACGCTCCCGCGACCCGCAACTGCGCCAGTCCGCGCTGGCCGAGCGGGTCTACCGCAACCTCCGCGTCCTCGACGGCGACGATCCCGTCCTCTACAACGAACTGCTCGAAGGCACGCCCCTCGACGGCCCGGTCCTCGAGGATTTCCGCCGTCTGCGCCCACCGGACCAGCGCACGGGCACCTTCGCGAACACCATGCGGGAGCTGTACGACTCACGCATGAAGCTGACCGGCCAGAACGGGCTGTCGGACTACGACCGCGGCTTCACCAACTTCCTGTACACCTACGAGAAGGAAGTGAAGGCGGGCCGGGCGGCGTAGCCCCCGGCAACAGGCCTCACAGGTACGGCCGCAGCCTCTGGTCCACCGAGAGGACCAGTTCGAAGGAGCCGTCCCCCAGTCCCCACACGCCGTCGATCCGCAGGATGTTGTGCACGGTCGACAGCCCGGCGCCCACGTAGCCGCGCAAGCCGCCGGTGGGTGCCGCATCCCATTCGTCGGCGAGTTCCCCCGGAGTAGCGCCGACCGCCCCCGCGCCGGCCAGCAGCCGTACGGTCAGCCACGTGGGCACCAAGGTCAGCAGGGCCTCGCCGCGGGCCAGCAGGAACCGGCGCCCTCCGTATGCACGGTAGGGGTGGCCGGGAAGGGTCCCCCGTCCCCCGAGGAAGAAGTTCAGCTGCTGGGGCAGGTTGCCGCCGGACGCGCCCGCCTCGACGGCCACGCGTGCCTGTCGGGTGATGTCCTGGGTGGCCATCCGCGCTTCCACCCGCGCGCCGATCGAGGTGTTGCCGCCTCCGCCCCAGCGCCCCACGGTTCCGGTCAGGCCGGTCTCAACACTCCACGTGGCGACCGAGGCCCAGCGCATCGTGAACCCGCCGCTGCCGCTCACGAAGGCACCCTCTCCCACGGGGCGCAGCGGTCGCTGCCGCTCATCCGATCCCAGTCCGGCGGACCAGGACTCGTCGATCCCGTCGAAGTGCTCCCACGCCGCGCCGAGGTGGAGGCTCACCGCGCCGCCCCCCGGCTGGTGCCGGACCGCGAAACGTGCGCCGGTAGCGAAGTACGGGTCGCTGTAGTCGCGGTTGAGCAGCACCGTCGAAAGGGTGTTCAGCGCCCCCGACGCCCCGGACCGGGGACCGAGGTCCCGCATCTGGTAGCCGAACAACTCCACCGTGGTGGCCGTCCCTCCGCCCCCCGACCAGCGTCCCCGCAACGTCGCCGAAGGCTTCCCGCTCGCGAACCCGTAGCCCGCCAGCCCCTGGAGCTTCAGATCCGGCCGGGGCGCGAATGACGTTCCCATCCCCACGTGCACCCCTTCGCCCCGGTTCGCGCGCAGCACCGACGAGAACCGGTCCGCGTACAACCGCATCTTCGGCAGCCCGCTCACCAGCTGCTCGCGGGCGATCTGCCGCGCCTCGGCCTCGAGGCGGGCCATGCTCACCGGCGAGAGCCCCTCCTCCGCCATCCGGTCCAGGAGTCCTTCCCGGAACGCGGTGGAGTCGGCCGTGCCGTAGGGAACCATCGTCACCCGCGGTCCACTGAAGAAGTCCGGGCCGAACTCGGGCTGGAAGTGGTAGTCGGTCACCTCCAGTTGAGCGCGGATGATGGTTCCCACCGGCAGGTCGAGCTCGGGCATCTCGCGCCGCACCTCGACCTCCTGGCGGTAGGGCAGCCAGAACCGCTCCTCCCACAGTGCGTGCTCCAGCCGGACGTGTATCCGGTCGGTTCGCTCGTCGATGTACGAAGCGGGGGTGAAGCCGAATGCCATCCGGACCAGCGCACCCGTCTCGCCCTCCAGGTAGACGCTGCCCACGAATGCGGGCACGTCGTCGCGCCGGGGCCGCACCTCAACCTCGTAGACCGTGATGGGGGCGGGCAGGGAGTGGACGGTCAGACGCAGGGAGTCGACGGTCCGGTAGTGGTACAGCGACCCGCCCTCGGTACTCAGCGGGTGCGGGACATCGCGCACATCACGCCCCTGTCCGATCGAGATCCGGTCGCCGAACCCGTTCTGGACCGCCGTCAGCCGGTCGATGTAGTAGCGGAAATCCTTGACCGGCAGAAGCTCTTGCCGGCGCAGCCCACGCAGAATCTGACGGGTGCGTCCGTCGCTGCTCCGGTAGAGATCCACCGCCACCTGGTCCACCCGCATCGGAACCGGTTCACCGCCGTCGTCCCGTTCCAGGTAGAAGTAGATGTGCCCTTCGGCGCGGGCCTGGTAGGCGACCGGGTGGGAGTACGAGGCCCCGGAAGCTCTGAGCTCGCGGGCGAGCAGCACCAGGGACTTCGTGGCGTCGTTGTCGAACTCGGCCTCCTGGCCGGAAACCGACTCCGAACCCGCCAGTAGGGCGCAGGGGAGTAGAAGCCCGGCCAGCCGGGAACTCGCCCGCGGCCCGGCCTGCCTGCCCCGCGCCTCGCAAACCGCGGCGCGCGGCCCGCCCGGCCCACCGGCTGCTACGTAACGTCGCTCAGCGAGAGCCCGTTCTTCCGCAGGAATGCCGTCAACCCCATCTTGTCGATCGACCGCAAGGCGGAAGTGGAGACCTTGATCCGCACCCTCTTCCCCAGCTCGGGGACGAAGATCCGCTTCGTCTGCAGGTTCGGCAGCTGCCGCTTCTTGGTCTTGTTGTGAGCGTGGGAGACGTTGTTCCCGACCAGGGGCCGTTTCCCCGTGATGTCGCACTTGCGGGACATCGTGATCCTCCGTTTGTACCCCAGAGTCCGTGGATGATTCCGCGCGAGCCTACTTTTCTTCCTTGAAGAGGACGTGGCGGCGCAGGACGGGGTCGTAGCGCCTGAGTTCCAGGCGCTGGGGGTGGTTTCTCTTGTTCTTCGTGGTGGTGAAGCGATGGGGGCTCTCGGTGCTCGACATCTTGATGGTCACCCGGGGGCCCTTGCCGGACTTCTTCGCCATGATTCTCTCCTTGGCCGACCCGTTGAATCTCACCGGCTTCCCTCGACCCGGCGCTCGCCGGGCCCGCCGCGGGCCGCCAGATAAGATAGCCCGTTGACCGCATTCGTCCAGTCGGAATAAGATAGATGCTGGCCATGTTTCGTTGAACAAGGACCCGACAACCGCGCGCCCGCGGCTCCCGCGGAGCGAAACCCGGAATACCCGAAGTGAAGAAAGACATCCATCCCGACTACCGGCCCGTCGTCTTCCAGGACGTCTCCACGGGCTACGCCTTCCTGACCCGCTCCACGGTATCGACCAAGCGGAAGATCCAGTGGGAGGACGGGAACGAATACCCGCTCGTCACCCTCGAGATCTCGTCGTCGTCACACCCCTTCTACACGGGCACCCAGCGGCTGCTCGACACCGCGGGACGCGTGGAGCGCTTCCAGCGCCGGTACGGGATCCAGGAGGAGGAAGCAGGGGAGGAGTAGCGGGCGAGGCCGTCCGCCCACTGGTGGACCCATCCCCGTCGGGCACCGGAAGGAGTCTCCCGCTCCCGGTCGGGCAGAGAGCGCCCTACCCGCGTTTTGTCTCCTCCACCTCCGCGTACGCGTCGTGCTCGTGGATCGACTCGAAGTTGACCACGTGCACCCTGAACCACGTGACCGGCTCCATGGCGCGCAGCCCCAGCGTCACCTCGCGCACCAGGTCCTCCACGAAGCGCGGGTTGTCGTAGGCCCGCTCGGTCACCCACTTCTCGTCGGCGCGCTTGAGTACCGGGTAGAGGCCGCACGAGGCCGACTCGTCCACCAGCGCCACCAGGTCCTCGATCCACAGCTCGCCCTCGAAACGCGCCTGCACCGTCACCAGACTGCGCTGGTTGTGGGCGCCCCGCGCGCTGATCTCGCGTGAACAGGGGCACAGCGTGGTGACCGGGACCTTCACCGTCAGCACGAAGTCGTCGGCGACACCGCTCGACGCCTCGAAGGCGCAGTCGTAGGAGAGCAGGCCCGCCGCGCCCGTGACCGGCGCCCGCTTCTCCATGAAGTAGGGGAAGAAGACGCGCAGATGGGCCGTCTCGGCGTCGAGGCGGTCGCGCATGGTGCGGAGAATGTCCGGCAGCGCGTCCACCGAAACGACGCCGTCGTAGGAGTTGAGGATCTCCATGAAGCGGCTCATGTGGGTGCCCTTGAAGTGGTGGGGCAGGTCCACGGACATGTCGATCGTGGCCACTGTGTGTTGCGCGGCCTTCTCCCGGTCCTTCACCGCGATCGGGAAACGGATGTTCTGAACCCCCACCTTGGCGATGGGGACGCGGCGCCCGTCAGGGTTGGCCTGCACGTCGGCCAGGGTGGCGGTGTCGAAGGGGGCGTTCATGATTCGTCGGGTTCGCCGGGGGCCTCCGGCTCGGCCCGTCGTCTGGTGTCGATATGGCGCATCTTCCGTTCGACGGCCGCCGCCAGGTCGATCCCGCGGCTGTTCGCGAAGTTCAGCAGCGCGATGCAGACGTCGGCTGCCTCATCCACGAAATCCGCCTCGTCCACCCGCCGGCCCTTCCAGACCTTCTTCTCCAGGTTGGCGAGCTCGCCGGTCTCGCCGGCGAGTTCCAGGGCGAAGAAACGGGGTGGACGGGTTGGGAAGGCGGCTTTCTGGTAGCGCCGGAACTCCGTCTGGAGCGCCCTGAGTCCCCGGTAGCTGGTGGGGAGGAGGGCGCTGGCGGAGTCCGCGGGGATGTCTCTATTCATGGCGGCGGCTCGCGAGGGTCGGGCGGCGGCTCCGCCCGTGCCGTGAAAAAATGCCACAAACGGGCCATATTGTCGAACATGGGCGACAAGGACGGCAGTTCGGAAGTGAGACTCGTGCGCGTCGGCATCGTGACGGTGTCGGACCGTGCCTCCCGCGGCGAATACGAGGACCGGGGCGGGCCTGCGGTGCGCGAGTACCTGGCCGAGGTGCTGGTGACTCCGTGGGAAGCCGAGACCCGGATCATTCCGGATGAGGTGGACCTGATCCGCGCGACCCTGGTGGAACTCGTGGACGACCTGGGGTGCTGCCTGGTGATCACCACCGGGGGGACCGGCCCCTCGCCCCGTGACGTCACCCCGGAGGCGACCGCCGCCGTGATCGAGAAGGAGCTGGCCGGGTTCGGCGAGGCCATGCGAGCCGTGTCGCGTCCCCATGTGCCGACGGCGATCCTGTCGCGCCAGGTCGCGGGGGTGCGGGGCGGGGGGCTGATCATCAACCTGCCGGGCTCGCCGAAGGCCGTGCGGGAGTGTCTGGATGCTGTGTTCGCAGCGGTGCCGGACTGCGTGGACCTGATCGGGGGGCCGTACCTGGAGACGGACCGTGAGCGGGTGGAGGCGTACCGGCCGCATTGAGGGGGAGTGAATCTCAACCGATGAGGATTCGAGTCGGTTCCTGGCTGCTCCTCGTTTTGGCGAACGGATGTCAGCCGGACAGCACACCGTCGACGCGGTTCGCCGGATCCGGGAACTCCGGGGAAGGATGCGAGTGGCTTTCGGCTCCCGAGGCAGACGCCGCAGACGTGCCGATCTGTGGCCTTGACTTCCGCGAGGTCGTGCGCCTGGAAGGAACCATCGACGCGACGATACCCAACGCCCCTGTCCGGGTCCTGCGGGACGGCACTTTCATAACCGGTACCTACTCGCGCGGCAAGCTGGCGCTCTGGGGACGGGACGGTGCTCTCCTCGATGTCCTCGGAATTCATGCCGACGGTGGCGGACTGATCTGGGTTTCGGCGCAAATGCCGGGTCCCGACGCCCCCCGGCAACCTCCTGAAGACCTTGATGCACCGGTCGTTCCCTACGAGGAAGGCAAGGGTGAGACAGGCGACTACACGGACCACGTCATCGAGGCGTTGACGCCGGACGGGCGCCTGGTGGCATCCGTTCGGTTCGATTCCCCGGCGGATGTCCCGTACCCTGTCGCCGGGAACCTGTGGTATCGCCCGACTCCGGACAGGCTGTCCATTGTCGTTCTGGAAGTGCTTCTGACGGTGCGTGGATCGAATCAGCCTTGATTTCTCCCCGCAATTCCGCGAAAATTAAAGGCTACGGTGCATGTCACCTCCCGACGTCACCCCCATCCTCCAGAGAATCACCGCATGGCCAAGAAGGGCAAACTGCAGAAGAACGACCGCCGGGCGCAGCTGGTCGCCAGATACGCCGAGAAACGGGCGGAACTCGTGACCGTCATGAAGGACCCCGACGCTTCGCCCGAAGTGAAGCGGCAGGCCATGGCGTCGCTGCAGGCGCTGCCCCGCGACTCGGCTGCGGTGCGCTACCGCAACCGCTGCCAGATGACCGGGCGTCCCCGCGGCTTCATCGGCAAGTTCGGCATTTCCCGGATCGCGTTTCGCGAGATGTCCCTGCACGGGCTGATCCCGGGGGTCCGCAAGTCATCCTGGTAGACCTCGGCTGCCCGGTACCGTACCGCCCGCGGGCGGCTGTCCACCAAGCGGGGGAAGGCTGCGCTCCTCCTCCTGCTCGGCGCTGTATTCGGGCCGGGCGTAGTCCGCGATCCGGTCCAGCAGGCCGTCGAGTATGCGGCGGCGTCTCCCGCTGATCCATTTCATCAGACGGCGGGCCCCTAAGTAGAGTCCCCCGATCGCTGCGACCGGGAACAGCACGGTGAGAAGTGTGGACCCGAGGATCTTTCCGCCCACGATGATCCCGGCGCCCAGCCCGATCGCCAGGCCTCCCGCGCCGACCATGCCGCCGAAGAGGTTGTCGGCCACCGTATGCAGTTCCTCCGAGGCGTGAATGCGGGTTTCTCCCATCCGCGACGCCACGGAGACGTGGATGGCCCGGCTTCCCCCCTCCGTCGACTTCCAGGTCAGCGTGCGGCCGGTCATGGAAACGCTCCCGGGTCCCAGGAAGGAATGCTTGGCATCCATTTCCGCGGGGACCTGCCAGAAATCCTGGTTCGTGATCTCGCCCGGCACGACCCGGGCCGTGCGGATGGTCAAGGGTGTCCCGACCGCCCATTCCCACCACACCCCCGGCTCCGATGTGTCGGAGTGGTCCATCCGGGCCGCGGCGCGCTGGACGTACACGGGATCGATCCCCGCCTCGGCGGCGGCCTCCTGGATCTGGGTCAGCGTGAGCCCTTCGCCGTGTCTGCCGTGACCGCGCCCCTCCCGCTCCTCCTGAAGCTTCGTGGCCAGCTCCAGGAGGCGGCGCACGGCCTTGTCGCCGTACCGGCGGGAAGGGCTGGATCGGTCGTCGGAAGCCATTGCGCGTCGGGGGCCCGGGGTTCAGGAATGGTTATGCCCGCGACTACCAACCTAACATGACCCCGACCGCTACCCCCCTCACCGAACACACCGGAATCGGGGTGCCGCTCATCTGCGGGGCGATGTACCCGTGCAGCAATCCCGAGCTGGTGGCGGCGGCATCGGAGGCGGGGGGAATCGGGATCGTGCAGCCGGTGAGCCTGACCTGGGTGCACGGGTACGATTTCCGCGCAGGACTGCGCCACATTCGCTCCCTGACCGACAGGCCGATCGGCATGAACGCGCTGATCGAGAAGGCCTCGAAGAGGTACCACGAGCGGATGACAGGGTGGATCGACATCGCGCTGGAGGAGGGGGTGCGCTTCTTCGTTACGTCGCTGGGCAAGCCGAGGTGGGTGGTGGACCGGGTCGCGCCGCACGGTGGCGTGGTCTACCACGACGTGACAGAGCGAAAGTGGGCGCTCAAGGGACTCGAGTCGGGGGTGCACGGGCTGATCGCGGTGAATCGCCGTGCGGGGGGGCACGCGGGTCCCCGGGGAGTGGAGGCGCTACTGGACGAGGTGGGCGACCTCGGGGTGCCGGTCGTGTGCGCGGGTGGGGTGGGGACGCCATGGGAATTCGCGCGGGCGCTCGAGCTCGGCTACGCGGGCGTACAGCTCGGGACCCGGTTCATCGCCACCCACGAATGCACCGCCTCGGATGCCTACAAGCGCGCCATCCTGGAGGCGGGCGAGGACGACGTGGTGCTCTCGGAGAAGCTGACCGGAGTGCCCGTTGCACTGCTGCACACGCCGTACGTGCGACGGATGGGACTCAGGGCGGGCCCGCTCGCCAGACGGCTGCTGCGGGGCAATCGCACCAAGCACTGGATGCGGCTGGCCTACTCGGTGAAGTCCTTCTGGCAGCTCAAGCGGTCGCTGCGCGACGAGGAACGGGAGCTGTGGCAGGCGGGAAAGAGCGTGGCCGGGATCGAGGAGATCGAATCGGCGGGGGACGTGGTGCGGCGCTACGCCGCGGCGCTCCAATAAGGACCTACCCGCGCCTTCGAACGCTCGTTGTGTCGGTCGAATCCGGCACACCCTGCGCGCTGTCGGCCGCCTCCCCCTCGTCCTCATCCACCACGACCGTCACCGTATCGAACAGCTCGAACCGCCTCGAAACCGGAATGATCTCGTTCGCGATCCGCACCATCGGCTCCTCCGTGAATCCCTCAGCCGGCTCCAGCGCAGCCTCGGTGTAGCGGCTGCCCGGGTTCCACAGAATCCACTCCTGAATGCCCACGTCGTAGGTGGCCTGGATCTGCGCGCGCACCTCGGGGGCCTCGTAGCGGGGCGCGCCCAGGGTGAAGTCCTGCAGCCAGGGACGCGTGGCACCCGCGCCCTCCATTTCGGCCGACCGCTCGACCGCGTCCTCGAGCGCGCGGCGCACGATCTCGTAGGGGTACGAGTTGGGCTTCTGGTAGCCGAAGCTGCCCCTCCAGTAGTGGCTCGGATAGACCATCGGCAACGCCACGTCGATCACGTCGATGAACGATTCCCACACCTGGCCGATCCCGACGTCGCGCGTGGCCGAAGTGGTTACTCCGAAGACATCGGCGGTGACGTCCACCCCAAGGTCGGAGAGCTCCGCGCGGCTGTACGCCAGGAACTCCCGGATCGCCTCGGTGCGGGGCCGCCCTTCACGGCCCGGGAAGTGCGCGCGCCCGAGGGCCGACGCGGGCGCGTCCGGGAAGCGGACATAGTCCCACTGGATTTCGGGGAATCCCATCTCCGCCACCTCGCGCGCGAGGTCGACGTGATAGTCCCAGACCTCGCGGTTGAAGGGGTTCAGCCACACCGTCCCGTTGTTGTCCGCCCAGGTTCCGCCCGCGGTATCCTGCACCGCCAGTTCCGGGTGCGCCGCCGCCAGGATCGGATCCTTCACGATCACGATGCGGGCAATCGGGTAGATCCCCGCCTCCTCCAGCTGCGTGAGCAGCCACGTCATGCTGGGAATGCGGATCTCCCCGGTTGCGCCGATCTCGCGGGCCAGCGGCACCGCGGTGCGGTGACTCACGTAGCCGGTGGCGTCCTTGATGTCGATCACGAAGCTGTTGACCTCGGTGCGCCGGGCCAGGTCGGTCAGGGCAGCCATGCGCCGCCTCGACCCCGCGGACCACGAATTCACGTAGAGCCCGCGCACATGTTCGGGGCGCTCGAAGAAGAAGAAGGTGCGTTCGTCGGGCGAGAGGGCGCCGTCGGTCCCTGCCACGGTGAGCGGATCGGGATCCGGGGCCGGCCTCTGCCTGGATGGCATGCCTCCAGCCGGGGTCCCCTCCGGCGTCGTGGTCCCGACCGTGTCTTCCTGGCCTGCAGCCTCGCCCGCAGTATTCTCCTGAACCGCTGTCTGGTCCACCGCCGGAAGCGAAGACGAGGCGTCCGGTGCGGGGTTGGCGCCCCCCGCCTCATCGGCGGATGCCGGGCCCTGGCGGGATGCCTCGTCTCCCGCGTTGCATGCCGTCAACACCGCTGCGATCAAGAGACCTGCCGCCAAATGTTTCATCGCCCAATATAACCGAAATCGTATCCGGGAGGTCCGGTGTCTGCCAGGGGGAAGTGACCGGTCCCCGCCTTGCGGCTCGCGCACCTGCGACATGTGAACGCCCCAGCGACGTTGGTGCCATGGCACCCCCACGCTATCTTCTCTCTGCTCCGGTCAAGGCCGGACCAAAGGGGCCATAGCTCAGCTGGGAGAGCGCTGGCTTTGCAAGCCAGAGGTCACCGGTTCGATCCCGGTTGGCTCCA
>VXOC01000291.1 GCA_009840215.1 Gemmatimonadota bacterium
TTACTCGTTAATCCCACTTTCCTTTACGTCTCGTGGGGTCGGTGTTGTGTATATGTGACTGCCATATCCTCCGTGTACACCGCCCCCGGCGGCGCCACCGCCACCACGAACCGGTTCGCGCCGGTCCCCCCCGCCGCGCTCCCGTACACGGCCCCGTTGATCGGCGCGGGACTGACCAGCTCCCAGCTCCGGCCCCCATCCCCCGTCACCGCCGCGTTCCCGGCCACCACCTCCTCGCGCCGGTCCAGGTCCCCGCCCAGCACCATGATCGGCCGCCCGTCCGCGACCGCCATCGTGAAGATCCCCGCCAGCGCCCCCTTCACCACCGGCGTCTCGGCCGCCGCCCAGGTGCGCCCGTAGTCGTCCGTCGCGAGTACCCGAGCCGATCCTCCCGCGCCAGTGCCGATCCAGCCCCGGCCGCCCGGCCCGGCGCGTGCACAGGTGCCGCTGGCCGCGAAGCCGCCTTCGCCCTCATTGGCGGGCGGGGACGTTTCAGCTGAAACGCGCGTCCAGCCGCGGCCGCCGTCGCGCGTGAGAAGGATGTACGGAACGCCGTCGAAGGAGTCCCCGTAGGCGAATCCCTGGTTTTCGTCCCAGAAATCAACGCAATCCAGGAAGCCGGCCGGCTCCTCCATGAGGAAGCCGAGCGTCCAGGAGTTGCCGCCGTCGTCGGTGCGATAGATGCGAGAGAGGGGCCCCTCGCCGGCGGTGAGCGCCACGGCGGATTCGGACGAGAAGCCGTGGATGTCCCGGAATTGCATGGAGTCGCCCGCCGGTGCGGAAACCCGCTCCCAGGTGGAGCCGCCGTCCTCGGTCCTCAGGATGACTCCGCCGTGGCCGCTTACCCAGACCGTTTCCTCGGAGACGGGGCTGATCGCCTGGAGCGTCTCGGTGGTGCCGCTCGACTGTTCGGAGACGGTGGGTTGTTGTTTTGCGGCACTGCCGTCCGGGGCGAGCAGGGCGGAGGTAAGGGCGAGGGTGGTGAGATGCAGGGTCATGCTGGAGTGGTGCAGGGGGATGTGGGACGGTTGGGGGTCAGTATTGATCGTACCGAGGGGAGTGCGGTGCGAACCAGCCCCGAGGGGGTGATAAGTCTGGCGCCTCACGCCAACCACGTCCGGCCAATGCTGCGCGATTTGCCGTCAGGAAACTCCATCCCCACGTTGAGCCTGCGGCGACGCGCCGATCAATTCACACGCATGTCAACCAAGGATAACAAAATGGAAACTCCAGTTGACACGCTGGTCTCTCGCAGCGGACCTCACGCATGATCCTCAACCGCAACTCCACCCGCAATTCCGCGATCACGCCTTCGCGCCTCGTCCCCGCCATCGCGCTCGGCCTCCTCGGCCACGCATTCCTCCCCTTCGTCCCCCACCCCCTGTACGCCCAGTCCTTCCAGGTCGAAGAAGCCACCATCGCCGAGGTCCACGCCGCCTTCCTCTCCGGCGACCTCACCTGTGTCGCCCTCGTCCAGGCCTACCTCGACCGCATCGAAGCCTACGACCAGCAGGGCCCGCGACTGAACACGATCGCCAATCTCAACCCCCGCGCCCTCGACGAAGCCGCCGCCCTCGACGAAGCCCTCGCCTCCGGCGGACTCGCCGGCCCCCTGCACTGCATCCCCGTCCTGCTCAAGGACCAGGTCGAGACCAGCGACATGCCGACCACGTACGGTTCGGCGCTCTTCGCGGATTTCGTGCCGGACCGCGACGCGACCATCGTCACCCGCATGAAGGAAGCCGGCGCCCTGATCCTCGCCAAGACGAACATGGGCGAGTTCGCGTCGCGCTACGTGGGTTCGGGATTCGGCGTGATCCGCAACGCCTACGATCCCAGCCGCAATCCGAGTGGTTCGTCGGGGGGGACCGGCGTGGGCATCGCGGCCAACTTCGGCATGGTCGGCATCGGCGAGGACACCGGCGGGTCGATCCGCGGTCCGGCTGCGGTGGCTTCGCTCGTCGGCCTCCGCCCTACGCTGGAGTTGGTGAGCCGGTTCGGCCTGATGCCCGCCAACCCCACCACCGATACCATGGGCCCGATGACGCGTACCGTCATGGACGCGGCCATCCTGCTCGGGGTGATCGCGGGGTACGATCCGAACGATCCTGTGACTGCGCGCTCATTCGGGCGTGTACCGGAGTCGTATGCGGACGGGCTGGACGCGGGTGGGCTGGCGGGGGCCCGAATCGGGGTCATCCGTGATCCGATGGACCGGTCGGTGGACCCGGAGTCGGAGGGGTTCCGGCAGGTGCGCGCCCGGATCGACGCTGCGCTGGACGACCTGGAGAGACTGGGGGCGGTGGTGATCGACAGTGTCGCGATCGAGGGGGTTCAGCGGATCAACGCGGTCTTCGGCCTCAACTCGTTCGAGACCGAGGAGGCGACCGACGCGTACCTGGCCGAGCACGAACACGCGCCCTACAAGACGCTCGCGTCGATCCTGCTCACCGGCCGCGTCACGCCGTGGCGGGCCAGGGGAATGGCCGAATTTCTGGGCAAGACCACCGGCGACCCGGGCTACCTCGAGTACCTGCTCGCCCGCGACCGGATCCGGCACAACGTGCTCGTGGCCATGGCCGAACACGGCCTCGACGCGCTCGTGCACGCCACCTTCGACCATCCGCCCACGCTGATCGCCCACGACGCCGAGACCAACGCCGCCCCGGCCGACGACTATGGGCTCGGCGACAACCGCCTGATCAGCCCGATCACCGGGTTCCCCGCTCTGACGGTGCCGGCGGGGTTCACTTCGGATGGGTTGCCGGTGGGATTGGAGTTTCTGGGGAGGCCGTTCACCGAGGCGATGCTGCTCAGGTTCGGGTACGCGTTCGAGCAGGGGACGGGGTATCGGCGTCCGCCGGGGCTGGGTGGGAGGTGAAGAAGTGCACGTTTTTCGCCGGCAGTGGAGAATTATATATACGTTTTTCGCCATGAGAGGTGTCTCAGAGCTTTTGTCCGCCACTTCGGTCGATTGTGGCCGACAAGCGGAGACGAAAGGAGCCGGACCGTGAAGTTCCGTATGCGGATCACCCCTTTCGCCCTGTCGGCCCTCGTCATCCTCCCTGCCGTCGCCTGCCACGAGGACGACCGGCCCTCGAGCGCGCTCCGAAGCCAAACCCGTGACAGCGCCGGCATCAGGATCATCGAGAACTCTCGCCCGGCCGACGGTTCGCGCCTGGGTTGGCGCGTCGGTCCCGGACCGGCTGTCTCCATCGGGACAGTGGAAGGCGAGGTACCCTACCTGTTCGCGGCAGCCACGGACGCGACGACCTTGCGGGACGGCCGCATCGTCGTGGTGGACATGGGCTCGGACGAGCTGAGGGTGTTCGACGCCCTCGGAAGTCACTTGGCATCCTGGGGAGGGCGGGGCGAGGGGCCGGGCGAGTTCATCGATCTCTACCACGTCGATCGCTGGCCGGGGGACTCGATCGCGGCGGGGGACTACCGGAACGAGTCGATCACCGTCTTCGATTCAGACGGGAACTTCGGCCGCATCGTGCGCCTGGAGAGTGATCCGTTCCCATGGGATCTGCGGGCGTTGTTCGCGCACGGCCTGTACATGGTGACGAGTGAGGGTGCGGTGCTGGTCAGCCGACAGCGACCCGGTTCCGACGAGGTGGACATTCGGATCCTCGACGGCGAAGGCAGACTCCGGGGCTCGCTGGGCCGGCACCCGGGCTGGCCATCGCTCGTCGAGCGGGATATGGTGCTCTACCAGCCCATCTTCAGTCGCGCTCTGGCAGTGGAGCCCTGGGCCGGACTCGTCGTCATCGCTCCGACCGACCGCAGCGAGATCAGGGTCTTCACGCAGACCGGCACGCTGGCCCGCATCGTCCGCCTCGGAAAGGAGCCGCGTGCGCCGGAGCGGGCTCACATCGATGCGTACATCGAGTCGCAGGTGTCCCGGGTGTCGAGTGAAGATGCGGACGATCGGGCACGGATGCGCCGGGACTACAACGCCGTTCCGGTTGCCGAGCGCTTCCCCGTCTTTACGTCCGTCATCGCCGATGCAGAGGATCACCTGTGGGTCGAGGAGTATGAGGTTCCGGGCGAAGAGCGGGACGGCGTGCTCTGGACCGTCGTGGACCCCGGGGGGCGCGTGCTGGGCTTGGTCGAGACCCCGGAAGGACTGGAGATCTACGAGATCGGGGACGATTTCATCCTCGGGCGGGTCAGGGACGAGCTGGATGTCGAATACATTCAGGTGTGGCCGCTGGAGCGGTGGGAAGGCTGAAAGAGAGGGGGTGCCCGAGGCGACGACACGCAACGGGTTGATCCTCGCCATGCACGACCCCCACCTGCTGCCCACCGTGACGGCCGAAGTCCGGGACGCGGAGGGACGACTCCTGAGTTCGCTGGGAAGCCATTCGGGGCAGGAAATGGCCTTGGTGACCGCAACCATGGTGGATGCGATCCTCTTCAGCGTGCGGCTGCCGCGGACAACGTGGGACCATCTGTTTGTCATCGGGCCCACCGACCGGTACGAACTGAAGGCGTTCACGGGGGACGGCAGGCTGGCGAGGATCGTGCGGCGCGGCCACGAACCGCGTGCGGTGACCCGGGCCCACATCGACGCGCATGTGGCGGAGATTCTCTCTCCCCCCTATCCCGACGACTGGACCGAGAGCCAGATCGAGTCCTACCTGGCGGAGGGACGCCAGCGATACCGGGTGGCCCCGCGTTCACCTCAATCATGGTCGACGCGCTCGACCACCTCTGGATCAGGGAATACGACCTCCCCAGGGAGGAAAGGCCGGCCCCGCTCTCGACCGTCTTCGACCCGGAAGGGCACGTGCTGGGATTGGTCGAAACACCTGCGGAGCTTTTGAGGATCCACGAGATCGGCGAGGACTACATCCTGGGAACGGCCTGGGATGAACTCGGGGTAGAGACGAAGCAGGTCTGGCCGCTGGAGCGGTCGGGAGGCTGAAGCGAAGGGATCGTGATCCGCGATCCATTTCGACAACACTCCGGCTGAAACCCGAGACGCGGTGACCGGTGTATTGGCATGGCATGTCGCACCGCCGCACCCCCGGAAGCCCGCAACGGGAATCGCCGCCGCATTCTGGACCGGCGACGCGCCCAGCCGCCGTCTGATCCGGGGTTCCACCACCAACGCCCTGGGGAACGCCATGACCATCTCTCGAGTATCCCGTCTTTGTACCGCTGTCCTCCTTACCGCGTGGGCGATCACGCCGGCCCGTGCCCAGGAGGTGATCGACCTCCCGGCCGAGGACCGATCGCTCACCGCCGGGTTCGAGGAGGTCTACCGGATCGGGTCGATCGCGGGCGAGGAGTGGGAACTCTTTACCGATATCGCAGGTCTGGCCTTTGACGCCCGCGGCTTTCTGTACATCCTCGACCGCTCCGAATCCGATGTCCGCGTTGTCGTAGTGGACGACGCCGGAGGCTTGGCGACCGCGTTCGGCCGCGCCGGCGAAGGACCGACCGAGTTCCTGCGGCTGGAACACATCGCCGTCTGGCCCGATGGTCGGACCATCGCCATCGACCGCGGCCATGGCGCCTACAAGATCTTCGGGCCTGACGGCACGTTCGGGCGTGCGGTGAGGATTGCCGACCTGCCTGGCAGCGGCGGGGGTTTCGCCGCCACGGTCCGTCCCGCACGGGAAGGGAAAAAGCTCTTCCTGACGCGCCAGAGCTTCGCCAACGTGAGCCAGGGCCAGATGGACATTGATATGGGTGACCGCACGATCTACCAGGTGGTCCTGGAGGGGGACAGCGCGGCCGGCAAGCGCTTCGCCGAGGGGTGGTCGCCCACCCGGAGAGCGCAGAGTTCAGCCCAGGTCGACGATCCCACGAGGGTCTTCGATGCCGTGGGCGACGCGCTCTCGTTTTTCGAGCCGCCGCTTGCGTTTGACGTACTCCCCGGCGGCGGAGTCGCCTATTCCGACTCCTCGGGCTACGCGATCAGGATCCGGGAGTCGGCGGGCTCCCCGACGCTGGTCCTGCGCCGGCCGTTGCGGCCGGAACCCGTCACGGACCGAATCCGCGACCGTGTGAGGCAAGCGGCCATGGAATCCTTCGAAGCACAACTCGCATCGACGGCCGAGGCGGAACTCGGCCCGGACGCACCACCGGAGGCACGGGCCATGTTCGAGTCCATGCTGGACGGGATGAAGGGGTTCGTGGAGGGCGCGCGCTTCATGCCCGAGGTCCCCATCGTGCGGGATGTGCGGACCACATGGGAAGGGACGATCTGGGTGCTCCGCCGAGGATCCGACCCCGTGGGGGAAGCCCTGGCCCTGTCGGACACGGGGGAAAGCGAGCCGGGTCCGATCGATGTGCTCAGCCCGGAGGGTCGATACATCGGAACATTCGCGCCGGAGGAAACGACGCTCCCGCGTGCGTTCGGTCCGGGCGGCCTCGTTGCCTTCGTCGAGACGGACGAGTACGACGTGGCTACGATCGTCGTGAAGAGACTGCCGGATGGGGTGCGGTGAGGGGATTCTGGATCACGGAAGAGCCTTCGGATGGGCCGCGAGGATTCACCGCCTCCACTGTGTGTGGATTAACCCTCGTGACGGTTACGCCGATTGGCGCGCTGGGTGGGGGTGTCGTGGGTACGGTGGTGGGACTGGCCACCAACAGGTTCACCCCGATCCCGTTGCCGACCAACGGATTGGGGATGTTGGGCAGCGCCGCCGGGCCGCTCAGCCTGACGTTGGGAGTGCGGGATCTCCGATCTCCAGGCCCGATCCGGTTCCTGGCCAAAACCCGGAAGGTTGAGCCGACATCAATCCTGGCTGCAAGGTAACAGCTATCGACATTGTCCGGGCGCCCCCGGGCGCCGACAACCAGTTCAGGTGCAAAGACCCGGCGGCTCCATCAACCGCCCCACCTCGGAAACCGCCACCGAATCGGCAGCGTAGGACCGCTTGACAGCGTAACTTGACGCGTCGAAGATGCCAGCGCACACCAGCTCCCCACCCCCCCGGCGCGGGGGCGCGCGGCGGGGTGAGGGAGAGCGCGGGGCAGGGGGGGGGGGGGGGGCGGGGTGGGGGGGGGGGGGGGGGT
>VXOC01000305.1 GCA_009840215.1 Gemmatimonadota bacterium
AGGGGGAACTCGGGTGGGGTGGGCGGGGAGCGGACAGCTATGGAGAGTAACGGAGGTGGGGGGGGAAGTCAATGGGGTTGTCACGCGGCAGGTGCGGATTCTGAAATGTCCTCCCTTAGCGAAGTAGAAATGTCCTCTTTCGGATCATGTTCGGTCAACGACCCAACGGGATCCGGGAGAGGAGCAGATGGACTTGAGTCTGAAGGAGAGGGATCGCATCTCGGTGCTGAGACAGGTAAGCGAGGGATTGGTGGCGGCGGCCGTCGGCGCTGAGCGGATTGGCGTGACGCCACGGCATTTTCGTCGGCTACGCCGGAGGTTCGAGGCCGAAGGCGACGCGGCCGCGAGGCACGGACTGCGCGGGCGGCGGTCGAACCGGACGCTGCCGGTGGAGCTTCGAGAACGGGCGCTGGAGGTTGCGAGGGAACCGCTGTACCGAGACTTCGGGCCGACACTGCTCGCCGAGCACCTGGAGAGGAGCTTCGCCCTGCGGGTAAGTCCGGACACGCTGCGGAGCTGGATGCTGGAGGCCGGCCTGTGGAAGCGGCAGCGCAGGCGGGCCAAGCACCGCAGGCGCCGTCCGCGGTGGGCGGCGCTGGGCGTGCTGGAGCAGTGGAACAGCTCGGTGCATGCGTGGCTGGAGGATCGGGCCGCGGGCGACCAGGTGCTGATCTCGATCCATGACGATGCGACGAGCCGGCTGATGATGGCGCGCTTCGTCGAGCGCGACGATGGTGCGGAGAACCGCCGGGCGATCATCGGATGTCTGCAAGAACGGCAGCGTCATCCGGAATGGCTCGGCCACATCCACGTACCCCATACCTCTCGCCCCCCAGGTCAACGCCTTCCTCCACGACCACCTCTGTCCCCTTCTGAACTTGCACCGGTCCTGCCTCTTCCGCACCGACGACGTCGGCCCACCGGTCGAGTCAAAAAGGAGCTACCGCCAGGAAGATGTCACCACACCCTACGAGCGGCTCAAGGCAATGCCCGGTGCCTACCTAACGCTTCCTCCGACCCGGCGTCACCCTCGACGCCCTCGATCAACGCGCAACGGCCACTCCTGGCCGAGATCTCGGTTTCCCGACGGAGGAATAACCCTGACGTAGTCCGGAGCGAGGAAGTCATTGTACCGGGTCCCGGTTCCTTGGACAAGTGGACGGCCTAAACAATCAGGCCGCCCTCCGTTACCACCATATCCATGTGCAAGAATAGTGGTTGTGGTCCTCGCATACGATGACCTCGCACACGATACCCGTGACAATTTCTTGCGTGCATAGCAAGCAACCACCGAACTCTTCATCGCACTCGGGCGAGTTCTCCTGGGCCTGCACTGGGTGAAAGAAGAAGGTGATGGCCAAGAGCGTCAAGCTTGCCAACCGAACGGATGTGGACGATAGGAGTACATTCACGATACCAACTCCACCATTCTTGTGAGAGGTTGTTGTGAACTAATACAACGGAAGGGGCAATGTCCCGCCTTCTATTCGCACGTTTGATACCCGGCGAGATTGCCCTACCTCATTGAGTCTTACGCACGCAGGTAAAGTGGTAGTCGTTTCCGTGGCAAATGATCACTTCACACTCGAGACCGGCGAAAAGCTCTCCTGTGCATAGCTGGCAACCGGCGAACAACTCCTCTTCGCATTCAAGCGCGTTTTCCTGGGCCTTCCCTGGATCGAAGGAGAAAGCGAAGGCCAGAAGCACCAAGCTGACCAGCCGAACAGTTGTGGATGACAGGGAATTACTCATGACGTTAGCTCCTGTTCTTGTTGAGCGAGGCGGCCGATAACCCGCGTGGTTGGACCACCCGCCGTCGCCCGGATGTCGATGAAAGGGGGATGTTATTCACGATTGTCAGCTTCATTCTTGTGAGACCCTGCGCCGCTCCATCCTACGCACGACAGCACTATGAACATCGAGCTCATCAGTTTCCCGCACCAGAATCAACTCACCACTGGCATCCAACAACGCCCAATCCATTGGCATCTCCACTAGAAAGAGTTGATCCGTTCCCCTCCCTACGTACCAACTCTGTGCTTCATGCTCCGCCAATCGATACACTCGCACCCAAAGGCGCCCGTCACTGTCCACCAGTATTCGATCGATCGGTGGTACAACCTCATTCGGTACATACTGACGCTTGAAACCCGCGCGTCCAAACGTCGACTGTTCGTCGCGCCTTCGCCTAGCCGCCAAGGCTCTGTCGGCACGCGCATCCGTTACACGCAATCGCCGGCCCGGCATTTCTACGGAGAACAAACGCACGCCGCTGCGGTCGTGGACATTGATTGAGTCTGTTTCATTGTCCGCCACAACGACTTGATCATCAGCGATCACGGTATATGTTCGGTAGCCGAAGAGCACGCTTAGGCTCTGGTGGGCTGGAACCTTCACAATCGTTGTCAGCCGACCCTCCCAATCCGCTTCTAAGATCCCTATCAGCGGCCGAGCTTCCGAGCCTGACTGGGGGAACTCCGAGAAGACCATGGCTCCATCGCTAAACACCCCCACTGGCGAGAAATAAGGCCCGGGGCCCCGAACCGATTCATTTCCCGGTGGTGCACTCGGCAGCGTCCTGGTGCTGACCAACTCTCCGGTGCGGGAATACACTGTGAGACGCATGCTCAGCGCGTCCCAGATGGCAAGGTCGCCGTCTCTATGAAACCATGCCAGGGCAGGTCCTCCTGCGCGAAACTCCCCTGGGCCATCCCCACCGCCACCCGCTTTCCCTAGCAGATCGCCAGTAGCAAGGTCGATAAACAGCAACGTCTTTTCGTCAAGCAGCGCGATTCGGCCACCCGCCAGAAACGAACCCCGACCAAGATTACCGATTACCGAAACTGCCGGATCGGGGTGCCCACGGGAGTCAAACACCGGATCGGAATTCACTCCCCAATCCGGCCGACTCCGTCCGGCTCCCGGCTGTTCGGCTAGCGCGGTCGCGAGTCCCCCCACTCCACCAAGCACCCCCTTACGGGTTACGAAAGACGGTGTCCCGGAGACGCCGATCTGCTCCGCCAAGCGAATGTCCTCCGCGAGGCGCGCGGCTGTCGCACCGTCTTCCAGACAGTCTTGGAAGCCTGGGCTATCATCGATTCCGATACTCTCTGCCCAGGCAGTCCAATCGGATTCCCGTGTCCAATCGTCGTTGGTGAGCAAGGAATAGTGGGCTTCCTCGAAGCGCCCGTAGTGCTCGCTGCAGATCGCCGCCAGTGCTGCGCTATGCGCATTTGGGTGAATGCGAACGAGCGGAAAGTGGCGGACGACCACCTCAACTCGTCCTGCCAACACGGCCCGCGATACAGCCTCGGCAACCTGCCTGCACGCAATACACTCGTAGTCGATAAACTCGATGACCGTGGGTGTCATGTGTTGGTCTGGACCCAACAAGCGACTTTCTACGGATTCCAGTGTCGGCCACAAACGGGTCACTGCCTGGCGAGACTTCCAGGCGTCGTATCGCGTCACCAGCCAGCTCCCAATCAAACCCGTGGGGTTCAAAAGGACGATGGCCAAAGTGGTCAAGATGGCCGCGTTAACGAACGAATTGCGCCGGTCACGCAGAGAATCTCGCCGGTCACGACTTGAATCGCTCATGTTGCGTGACCCCTCAGGACGGGGAGGTCTCCCCAGAGCACTCCATGTGAACGTGTCCCTTGCCTTCTTTGCGGCAGTCGATGACTTCGCAGCCCTCCCACTCGCACAGCTTGCAGCCCGCGAACGTCCGGCATTCGTCGTTCTCCCATGGCATCTGGGCAGACGCCGGTGCGACGGTGAGGGTGACCGCTAAAGCGGCGAGGCCGAGTAGGCGGAGCAGGTTAGAGGAGATCGTGGCTTTCATGGTCGAAACTTCTCCTTCGCTGAAGCGTTGCCTGTCGGGTTCGCTCGTCGAAGCCGACCCTATTGGTGATAGCAACTACCGTGCCAACAATCCGCCGATTGCCACCGCCGTCGCGCAAGTCTCCAGTAAGTCGTTGTTGAATAACGTCTTACAGTTCCGTACAGCACCAATGGCCGTACCGACGATCCCGATACTGGGTGTTGCACGAACTGTAGCGCTACTGTAGGGCCACAGTCAGCACTACAGTCCTGGTCCACAAACGAACCCGATCGCTTCCGGGAGGCCGAGTCTCATTCCGACCGTCCAACTCCATACTTCTTCAACCGCCGATGAAACGTCGTGCGGTGGATTCCAACCAATCTCGCCGCCTCGCTCTTGTTCCCTCCGGTCGCCTTCAGGGCCTGAACCAGTTCCCGCTTCATGTCCTCGTCACTCTTCGCCTTCCGAGGTTTGGCCGCTTCCGTGCTCGGCTCCATTCCGATCTGCTGATTCCGGATCCCAGCCTCGACGAGATCGAGAGTGATCAATCCACCCTTCGCGACGGCCGCACAGTACTTGAGGACGCTCACGAGTTCCCGGATGTTCCCTCGCCATTCATGGCTTCGCAGCCGCGACATCGCATCGTCCGCAAGCTCACCTTCAACGCCGTTCTCCCTGGAATAACGGTCCACGATCCCGGCGATCTCCCCCCTTCGCTCGCGAAGCGGAGGCACCTTGTACCGCAGCGGAAGCCGACCAACCAGGTCCACACGGAACTCTCCTGCGCGGATTGCTTCGCCGAGGTCCCGGTTCGTCGCAGCGATGACACGGACACTGGCCTCGCGAACGGTCGTGGATCCCACACGCCTGAACTCTCTTTTCTCCAGGAAGATCAGGAGCATCGCCTGGATCGCAGATGGAAGCGCGCCGAACTCGTCCAGAAACAGGGTGCCGCCGGCAGCCGCTTCGACCACCCCGGCCTTTGATTCCGTCGCGCCGGTGTAGGCTCCCTTCATGGATCCGAACAGCGTCGCTTCCGCCAGAGACTCGGTGATGGCGCCGCAGTTCTGTTGAACGAACGGTCCCCCGGCCCTCGGACTCAGTTCATGGAGAATCTGAGCCAGATAGCCTTTTCCGGAGCCGGGCGGCCCGAGTAGCAGGACATGGTCGTCCGCCGGCCCGAATTGTGTGGCGAAATGGCGCATGTCCTTCGGTAGATCGTTCCACTCGTCGTTCCAGCAACCTGGGTACTCGCTCATCCCCTCCTCCATCTTCCGGGTGGACCAGACCGGCCGAAGCCTCAACGCTGGAAAGGCTGGAGAGCAAACGACTTGGTGAAGCGAAGCGTTCAGGCGTTGCGCCTTACTGTATCGGAAACGGATTTCGATGACAAGGGACCCGATCGCATGAACCGTGCCCCCTTCCCCGAGCAAGAGGATGACCCGGGACTCACGGGTGATCAATGGCCGACTTGGTGCTCCGCGATTGATCCCTGGCCGTATGTCAATACCGTGCAAACACTTCGCTGATTGATACGACCCGAAAGCGTGGTTGGTGACTGCACCACTTGGCGGCCGAAGGAAGGGCCAAACCGTCGGCGGAAACTCTTACTGCGCTACATTCCACCCGCCGCCAGAAAATCCCTCACTTCCTCCCCAGTCACGTAGAAGTCGCCAAGCCTGGAGCCGCTTTCCGGTCCGTGCCAATCGGACCCACCGGTCAGCACAAGGCCTTGCTTCCGGGCCACCTTTTCCAGTTCGGCCAGCCTGGCGTGCACGCGCGTAGCGCGGTATGCCTCCAGTCCGCGCAGTCCGGCGTCCAGCAACCGCGGCAACAGTCGGCGAAAGTGCTCGGCAGGCGGATGGGCCCAGACCGGAATCCCGCCCGCCGACAGTATCACGCCGGTCACCTCCTCGGGGGTTGCGATCCGGGTCGGTACGTAGGCGGGACAATCGTTGCCGATCAGCCGGGCGAACGCATCCTTGGCGGTGCTCGCGTACCCCGCCTTCACCAGCGCGCGGGCCAGGTGGGGCCGCGAATAGGCGACCTGGTCGGATCCGCGTTGCTCGTCCAGTTGTGCACGGGTGATGGTGACACCTTGGCGGGAGAGCCTGGCCACCATCTCGGCCATGCGGGCGCCGCGCCGCTTGTGGTTCCGCCGAGTGTGTTCAACGAACGCCTCGGACTTGATATCCACGAAGTAGCCCAGAATGTGGATGTCCGTGCCTTCGACGGTGCTGCTCATCTCGATGGCGGGGATGATGTGCAGCATTCGGCCGCGGGCGGCCGCGATGGCGCGCTCAACCCCCGCCACCGTGTCATGATCGGCCAGCGCCAGTACGTCGAGGCCCCCGGCGATCGCGCGCTCCACCACCCCCTCCGGCGACACCGTCCCGTCGGAGGCGGTCGAGTGGACGTGGAGGTCGAGTCTCATCGGCCGGGGGCCCCGCCCCGCTACCCGCTCTCGACCCGATCCGCCAGTACCGTCACCTCGTTGGATTCCACCTTCATCACGCCTCCCCCGACCTGGAATTGCCTTCTGTTCCCCGACTCCGGCTCCACCGACAGCGGCCCCTCCCCCATCAGTGTCAGGAAGGGCGCGTGCTCCGGCAGGATCCCCACCCACCCATCCCAGGCGGGTGCCACGAGGGACCGTGCATCCCCCTCGAAGACCACCTGTTCAGGCGTCACCACCTTCAGCCGCATCGACGCCATCAGCTCAGGCCTCCACGCCCATCTCGCGCGCGGCCTCGATGACCTGGTCGATCCCGCCCTTCATGTAGAACGCCTGCTCGGGCAGGTGGTCGAACTCGCCGGACGCCACGCGTTCGAAGGACTCGATCGTCTCTTCGAGGCGCACGTAGCAGCCGGGGATGTTGGTGAAGGCGGTCGCGACGAAGAAGGGCTGCGAGAGGAAGCGCTCGATGCGGCGCGCGCGGCTGACGATGATCTTGTCCTCTTCGCTGAGTTCGTCCATGCCCAGGATTGCGATGATGTCCTGCAGGTCCTTGTAGCGCTGCAGGATCTCCTTGACGCGCCCGGCGACTTCATAGTGCCGTTCGCCCAGGAACTGGGGATCGAGGATGCGCGACGACGAGTCGAGGGGATCGACGGCGGGATAGATGCCCTTCTCGGCGATGGAGCGGGAGAGGACGGTGGTGGCGTCGAGGTGGGCG
>VXOC01000008.1 GCA_009840215.1 Gemmatimonadota bacterium
GCCCCCACCCGGTCCGCCACCCCCGCGGGCACGGTCCTGCTCAACGCGATCACCGCCCGCAGCGCCACGTACTCCATCCGGTGCCGGATGCGCTTCGACCGGGGAAGCGCGCTCATCGGAACTGCAGCTCCCGCAGGCGGCGGTACAGTCCGTCCTCCTCCATGAGCTCGGCGTGCGTGCCCTGCTGCACGATCCGTCCCCCATCGACCACCACGATCCGGTCGGCGCGCCGGATCGTCGACAGCCGGTGCGCGATAACGAAGACGGTGCGGCCCTCCAGCAGCGCCTCCATCGCCTCCTGGACCACCCGTTCCGACTGCGCGTCGAGGGCGCTGGTTGCCTCGTCGAGGATCAGTACGGGGGGGTTGCGCAACACGGCCCGCGCGATCGCGATCCGCTGGCGCTGGCCGCCCGACAGCGTGGCGCCGCGCTCCCCCACCACTGTGTCGTAGCCTTGCGGAAGCTCCATCACGAAGTCGTGGGCGTGCGCCGCAAGGGCCGCGGCCTCGACCTGTTCATGCGGGGCGTCGTCCCTTCCATACGCGATGTTGGCGCGCACGGTGTCGTGGAAGAGAACCATATCCTGCGATACCACTCCGAGACCGCCCCGCAACGACGCGAGACGCAGGTCGCGGATGTCGGTCCCGTCGATTTCGACCGCGCCGGCGGCGGGATCGTAGAAGCGGGCCAGCAGGTCCACGATCGTGGTCTTGCCGGCTCCGCTGGGGCCCACCAGGGCAACCACCGTCCCCGCCGGCACGAAGAAGTCCACATCGCGCAGCACCGGCTCGCCCTCGCGGTACTCCATGTGGACGTCCCGGTAGCGGATCCCCACGTGCACTCCGGTGAACGGCCGCGCCCGCTCCCGGTCCCGGATCTCCGCCGGCGCGTCGAGGAACTCGAAGATGCGTTCCGTCCCGGCAAGGCCCGGCTGAATGAGGGTTGGCAGCTTGCTCAGGTATTTGACCGGCGCGTAGAGCTTCGTGCTCAGGAAGATGAACCCGACGAACGCCTCGCCGCTGAGCGATCCCTCCACGACCACCATGCGCGCTCCGTACCAGAGTAGGACCGCGGTCCCCAGCGCGACGAGGACCTCGGTGATCGGGCCGGCCAGCGCCCGGATGCGAACCACCCTCAGGAAGCTCTCGAAGTAGCCGGTGGTCAGCTTGAGGAAACGCCCTCTTTCGCGCGGCTCCGCCGTGGCCGATTTGACCATTCGAATGCCCGACACGGTCTCCTGGATGTGCGCGCTCACCTCGCCCGCCATGTCGAGGACCTCGCGGTCGCCGCGCCTGAGGCGGCGGATCAGCGGCCCCCAGATCACCATCGTCAGCGGCACGACGATGAAGGCGGCCGCCGTCAGCCTCGCCGACACGACCAGCATCCAGTAGAGGGTGGCCCCGAAGACCAGCACCCAGGAGAGTGCGCGGATGAGCTCGGCCGTCACCAGCGTGCGCAGCTGCTCGACGTCGTGGGTGAGGCGGGACACGATCTGGCCCGTGCGCACCCGTCCGAAGAAGGCGAGATCGAGCTCCAGCAGGTGACCGTAGACCTGGTTGCGCAGGTCGCGCGTCACCCCCTGCTCGACGCGCGCCGAGAGGCAGGTGCGCGCGAAGTCCACCGCGTTCTTGAGCACGACGAGCACCAGCATGAAGACGATGATCCCCGCCACCGCCACTTGCGGATCACCGTCCAGGTCGATGAACCGGCCCACCGTAAAGTCGAGGACGCGGTCGATCTGTCCGGGCTCGGCCGCGGCGTCGCCGCCCACCGCCCCCGCACCGAAGACCGCGCCCAGGAACGGAATCAGGACCACGATCGAGAGGGCGTCCAGCGCCGCGAAGGCCACGCTCGCCAGCGCCGCCAGAAGCAGGACGCCCCGGTGCGGCCCGAGGTACGACAGGATCCTCCGCCAGCCCGCCATCCTCAGCCGTTTCGCGGGCCGCTCGCCGATGAACCGGGAAGGATCCCCTCCGCCGCCACCAGCCAGACGCTGGATCGCGCGCGCAACTTTCGCCGGCGAACCGCGGTCACCGCGGCCGCGGCCTCAGTACCGAGACCGGAACGATCATCTCCTCCGGCGAGATTCCCCCGTGCAGGAACGAGTTGCGGTAGCGGCGCTGGTATTCGCGCAGCTTCGTGGGATAGACGAAGAAGTAGTCGTCGAGGGCGACGAGGCAGTTCGTCCCCGCCGACCCCCTGGGCAGACGCAGCGTCGCGGCGCTCTTGGGCGCGTAGGCCGACCGCGGATCCCGCGCGCGCAGGTTGCTGCCGAACTTGTAGCGCAGGCTCGTGCTGGCGTCGCGGCGCGCATAGATGGTGGCGGGGCGGCGGCAGTGGATCGATCCGTGGTCGGTGGTGAGCACGACCCGGTGTCCCCGCGCGGCGGCCTCCTTGAGCACCGAGAACGCCGTCGAGCGCTCGAACCAGGAGCGGGTCAGCTGCCTGAGCGCCGCCTCGTCCTTGGCCACCTCCATCAGGATGGGCGACTCGGAGCGGCCGTGGGTCATGAGGTCCACGAAGTTGAAGACCATGGCCACCACGGAAACCCGGGCCCTGAGCGCCGACAGCAGTCTCCCGCGCACCTGCGCCTCGTCGCGGTCGGTGAAGACCTTCTCGTAGTGGACCTGCATCTCCCGGCCGGTGAGGCGGTGGAGCTGGTGGCGCAGCAGTTCGTCCTCGAAGGCGTTGAGCGACCCCTCGTCGTCGGATGCGTCCCACCAGCCGGGCCTCCGGGCCGCGATCTGGTCGGGAAAGAGCCCCGAGAAGATGGCGTTGCGGGCGTAGGGGGTGGCGGTGGGCAGGATGGAGTAGTGGTAGTCCTCGTCGATGTCGAAGAACTGTCCCACCAGCGGCGCGATGGCCCGCCACTGGTCGAGCCGCATGCAGTCGAGCACCACGAAGAAGACGGGATCCGTGCCCAGGAGGGGCAACAGGTGCGTCGTCACCACGTCGACGGAGAGCGGCGGCGCCCCCTTTCCACCGCGCACCCAGCGGGGATACTCCCGCATGACCCAGGGACCGAAGTCGTGCCGCAAGTCCTGCTGGAGGGACTCGACGGTCGCGAGGAGACCGGTTTCGCCGGCGCGCTCCAAGCGCAGGTGCCAGTCCACCAGCTCCTGGTAGAGCCGGGCGAAATCGGAGGCCGTGGAGGCCTGCTCCCGCTTCTCCGACAGCTTCGGCCAGCGCGCCGCAAAGTCCTGCGCCGCACGCTGCTGCTGAATCGTGGAGCCCTCGAGGATGCGCGTCACCACCGACAGCACCTGGCGAGGACTCGTCGGCTTCACCAGGTACGCCTCCACCTGGCGGCCGATGGCCTCGGTCATGGTGTGGTCCTCTTCGGACTTGGTGACCATGACCACGCGGGCGTGCGGGTCGTCGTGGCGGATCAGGCGCAGGACCTCCAGACCGCGCCGCCCCGGCATCTGCTCGTCGAGGAGGATCAGGTCGTAGGCGTGGTCGCGGAGAAGCGCGAGGGCGTCGTCGCCGTTCGTGATGGCATCGACGTGATAGCCCCGCTGCTGCAGGAAGAGGAGGTGGGGACGCAGGAGGTCGATCTCGTCGTCCACCCAGAGAATTCGTTTGGCGGCACGCTGCATGGAGGTGAAGTTAGCGGTTCGGAGCCGGGGGGCGACCCGTCAGCAACACCTGTACTGGGTCCAGGCCGCGATCGGCTGACCGTACCGGCTCGCTGGAACGAAGCGCCACTGGGCGGCTTCCTTGATGAGCTGCCGGTTGAGGCCCCGGTCCCTGGTGGGCGGGTCCAGCCGGGTCGAGTCGGCGACCACCTGGCCCTGCTCATTCACGAATACCCAGACGACAATCTCGGTCTCCTTCAGGATCTTGTGCGAGGGCGGAATGATCAAACCGCGGGGCCTCGGCGGAATCACCGTCCCGAGCCCCTCCGTCGCATCCCCCCCATCGCCTTCCCCATCCCCGTCGAGCCCCGGCGGGCCCACGCCCGGCCGCTCCCCGATGAGCGCCGCCAGGTCGAACTCCGGTTCGGAGTCGAATTCCACGGGTTCGACATCGATCACGGTCGGCAGCGGAATCGGTGGAGGAACGATGGGACGGGGCGGGGGAACGGTGATGTTCATCGTCTGCATGCCGCCCCGCGCCGCTCGGGCATCCCCCGCCTTGGGTCCCGCCGCGGCGAGCGACAACCGGGGCAACGGACGCTGCCCGCTCACCAGGAGCACCAGGAGGTGGAAGAGGAGAGACGCCAGCAGGGCGTTCCTCCAGATCTTCCGTTCCTTGCGCCGCCGGGCTCTGACGTTGGGAGTGCTCATCTATTTCCGCCGACCGCCGGGGATTCGATCGTGTTCCGCGTACATCCTTAGTACCACCAAGTCGGACAAAGGGTTTCCGCCCCCTTTGGATTCTCGTCCGCCGCAGCCCTTTCGCGGCGGCGCGACTTGCCTGGCCGACGGGCCCGGAGCACCTTTCGGCCCGCAGCGCGCCGGCTTTCACACCTCCAGGGAGAAGAATCCGTGGATCTCGGATTAAAAGATAGGGCCGCACTCGTCACCGGCGCATCCCGTGGGCTGGGGCGGGCGGTGGCGGAGCGGCTTGCGCGGGAGGGGGCCGACGTGCTCATCAACTCGAGGTCCCCCGATGCGCTCGAGGCCACCGCTCGCGAGATCGCCGGCGAGACCGGACGCAGAATCGTGGCGATGGCGGGCGACGTGGCCGACGAGGCCTTCTGCACGGCCCTGACCGGACGCGCCGCGAACGAATTCGGCCGTCTCGACATTCTCGTCGCCAACGCGGGAGGGCCGCCCCCCGGCGGCGTGGACGACTTCGCTCCCGAGGCGTACCGTACGGCGCTCGACCTGAACCTGATGTCGACGGTACAGCTCACGCTGGCGGCGCTGCCCCACATGCGCAGGAACGGATGGGGGCGCGTCGTGGCCATCACGTCGGTGGCGGTGAAGCAGCCGGTGAAGGGGCTCCTCCTCTCCAACACCGCCCGGCCGGGGGTTGTGGGCTTCATCAAGACGATCTCCCGCGACCTCGCCGCCGAGGGGATCCTCTGCAACGTCGCAGCCCCCGGTTTCATCCACACGGCGCGGGTGGAATCGCTTATCGCCAGCCAGGCCGAGGCGCGGGGCTCGACGCGCGAGGCCGTGCTCGAGAGCATTGCCGCTGACATCCCGGCAGGGCGAATCGGGCGGCCCGACGAGTTCGCCAACGCCGTGGTCTTCATGGCCTCCGAAGCCGCATCCTACGTCACCGGTCACACCCTGCAGATCGACGGCGGCCTCGTGCAGGGGTTGCTTTGAGGGCCGTGGGACCCGGGCGGTTCCCCGGTTTGCGGGTCCGGTGAGTTTCGAGGAGAGGATCCGGGCAGGCTGGGGGGGTCGCGCAGGTGCCTATCTGGAGCTGACCAAGCCCGGGATTACGATCTTCGTCGCGGTTACGGCCGTGGCGGCCTACGTCCTGGCGGCGATTCCCGCGGTGGACCTTCCCGCGCTCCTCCATCTGGTCGCCGGGATCACGCTGAGCACCGCGGGCTCGCTGGCGCTGAACCAGTACCTGGAACGCCGGCCGGACAGCGTGATGCTGCGGACCCGGGGCCGTCCCGTTCCTTCCGGACGGATTCGCGCGCGACACGCACGGCTCTTCGGCTGGCTGCTGATCCTGGCCGGCATCGGGCATCTCTGGTTCTGGCTCGGCTGGCTGCCCGCGCTGATCACGGCCATCGCCGCGCTCCTGTACGACGGCGTCTACACCCCGCTCAAGCTCCGGTCCGCCCTTGCGACGCCGGTGGGCGCGGTTCCGGGCGCGCTTCCGGCCCTGATCGGGTGGACGGCACACACGGAAGCCATCGACGCACGCGGCATGACGCTCTTCGGGATTCTCTTCCTCTGGCAGCTCATACATGTCCTGGCGCTGGGGTGGAATCTGCGGCGGGACTACGAGCGCGCCGGGTTCCAGCTGATTCCCCCCGGCTCGGACCGGCTGATCGCGGGGCTCATGGTGGGTCATGCCGCGGCGTTGCTGCCCTTGAGCGTCGTTCCCCGGGTGCTGGGGATGAGCGGAAGCGTCTACCTCGCCGGGGCGCTGGTATTGGGCGGCGGGATGCTGGCCGTCAGCGTGGCGTTCATGCTGGATCCCACGAAGCAGCGGTGCAGCCGGGTGTTTCTGGGGTCCCTGCTGTACCACCCGCTGCTGCTGGGTGTGATGGTGGCTGGAGCGCTGTGATGGAGTGCCGACGCGCTCGGATTGCGCGGGCGGCCCCCACCCGGAAGTCCTTCCGGTCACGCGGCTTGCGACATGGATATGGCAATATGGTCAAGAGATATGGAAATATGGCTACACAAACGATCCTGCTACTCGATTCTCTGAGGACACGGGGGGCCGGACTGCTGCCCGTTCTCGCCGCCGGGCTGATCGCGCTTCCCGCGCCCTTCGCCCAGCGCGCCGCGGGCCAGGAACCCGATCGCCCCCGCGCCCGCGACCTCGGCATCGTGGTCGGGATCTTCGAGCCGGGCCGCCACAACGCGATCACAGACGTGGAGGGCGTGCTGGTCGGGCACGCCACCGTGATCGAGGGGGACGATGTCCGCACCGGCGTGACCGCGATCCGCCCGCACGGTGGCAACCTGTACTTCGACCGCGTGCCCGCCGCCATGCACGTCGGCAACGGCTTCGGCAAGCTGCTCGGCGTGACCCAGGTCGGCGAGCTGGGCGAACTGGAGATGCCCCTCCTGCTGACCTGTACGCTGTGCGTGTGGAAGGCGGCCGACGCAATGGTCGAATGGGCGCTGGAGATAGAGGGGATGGAAGGGGTCAGGTCGATCAATCCGGTGGTGGGCGAGACCAACGACGGAGGGCTGAACGACATTCGCAACCGCCCGGTGACCGCGGCGCATGTGCGCACGGCGCTGGATGGGGCGGCGGCGGGGCCGGTGGAGGAG
>VXOC01000220.1 GCA_009840215.1 Gemmatimonadota bacterium
GCCCCACCACCACCCCCGGCAACTCATCCGTAAACTCCCCACCATCAACCGTCAGCACCCCGTTCACCATCACGTAGTCCACCCCCTCGCTGAACAGATCCGGCTCCAGCACCGTCGCACGATCCCGCAGCCGCCCCAAATCGAAGATCACCAGATCCGCCTTGTACCCCTCGCGCACCAGCCCCCGGTCCTCCAGCCCGATGATCTTTGCCGGCAGCGACGTCATCGAACGCACCGCAAAGGGCAACGAAATCGCCCCCAGGTCCTTCACGTAGTGCGCGATCTTGCGGGTGAAGGCGCCGAAGTGACGCGGATGCGCGCCAGCCACCGACGCGAACGGCGTCCCCGCCACCCCGCTCACCCCCGCATCCGACGCGGTCGCCGTGTACTCCTGCCTGTAGTAGTTGACCACGTCCACGTCGTGAATCCCGTACCCCCGCGTCCTCGCTCCCCCGATCGTCCCCGGAAACCCGTTCAGCGCCATGTGCACGACCACATCCTGGAACGTCCCCCCCATCTCCGCCGCAAGCTCCGCCAGCGTCTTCCCCACGAACGCCTCATTCGGGTAGCGCAGCACGACCACCCGCTCCGCCCCCCCGTTGTGGTCGACGATCCACGCGATGTCGCGAGCGATCAGCTCTCGCGTGGCGGGGTCGTTCCAGCGCCGCTCCAGGTGCACGCGCGCACTGTCGTAGACCCCGAACCGGTTGTACACCGGACTGTCACGACCCCCGCTCGTGTCTACTGTGTCGTGCACCAGGCTCCACTTCGGAATCATCGGCCGCGCGCCGCCGCCGAAGGTCTCATACGGATACACGTCCAGGTACACCTCCAGCCCCTCGGCCCGGGCCGCGTTCACCACCAGCGTGTCGTGCGCGGAGCGGCCGAAACTGGAGCGCCCCCGCGCCTTGTGATGACTCGCGACCACGCGGATCCCCGCCTCGCGTGCGATGTTGATCGTCTCCTCGAGCGCCTGAAGCCCGTCGACCGGCCAGTCGTCCACATTGCTCGGCAGTTGCCACAGCGGCATGGACGCCTCGCTACGCTGGTGCGCGATGTAGAAGCCGTCAAACGGCGCCACCGCCTTCGCCAGCGCTACCAGCTCTTCCGGGTCGCTGAACCGCGCCGGCCTGTACTCCACCCCGGCACCAAGTCCCCACGCCCCCGCCTCCATCTCCGCACGCACCAGCTCCTGCATGCGCGCGATCTCCTCCGGGGTCGCCGCCCGCTCGTAGTCGCTCCCCATGACTTCAACGCGCACCGTGGCGTGGCCAACCATGGGGACGAAGTTCATGGCGTGCCCCTGTGCGCGCAGCGCGGCGATCTCGCGGGTGATCGGCCACCTCCCGTTGCGTCCGTCCGGGGCCCCGATGACCGTCGTCAGTCCCTGGCTGTTCAGGCTCTTCGCGCGGCGCGCCTCGAGGTGCTCCGACATCATCGCGCGGTCGGCGTGCGAGTGCAGGTCGATGAAGCCGGGGGACACGTACAGGCCGGTCGCGTCAATGGTGCGGTGGGCCGTGGCGTCGGGAAGACGGCCGATCCGCTCGATGCGGTCGCCGATGATCGCGATGTCGGCCCGGAACCAGTCGTTGCCGGTGCCGTCGAGGACGCGGGCGTTGCGGATGAGGATGTCGTAGGCCTGGGCGGTGGCGCCGGGGGCGGTAGCCGACAGGGCGAGGGTGGCGAGAAGGACCGGTCCTGCAAGCAGCTTTCTCATCGGCTGGCCTTCCTCCCCACCAGCGCCCGTCCCGGCATGGCCCCGTCGACGTTCTCCCCATCCCGCACCACAAACTCCCCGTGCACCAGCACGTGCATCACCCCCACGGAATACGACAGGTCATCCTCGAAGGTCGCAGTGTCGATGATGCTGTCCGGGTCGAACACGGTGATGTCCGCGTCCATCCCCACCTGCACCCGCCCCTTCCGCCGCGCCTGGTCCGTCATCCGCTCAAGGCGCCGCGCGGGCATGATCGTGATCCGTTCCAGCCCCGCCATCAGCGGCATGAGCCCCTGGTCCCTCACGTACCGCCCCAGAAATCGCGAAAAGGTGCCCGCGCTCCGCGGATGCGCCCCCGGCGCGTAAGGCATCCCGTCCGACGCGACCATCACGAAGCCGCGCGAAAGCGCCTCGCGGATCCATTCGTCCTTCATCATGTGGATGATGACCGTGCCGCCCTCGGCCCGGTAGCTCTGGAAGGTCTCCGCCGTCAGCCGCTCGCCGGTGTCCTGCCACTGCAGGTCGCCGTAGCTGATCCGGAGGCTCTCCTGCCAGCCGGGGTCGAAGATGGTGGACTGGAGGCCGGTCGAGGCGGCCGTGTAGGGGTACGCCTCCACCGTGACGTCAAAGCCGCGGCTGCGCACGCCGCCGATGAGGTCGAGGATCGGGCTGATCCGCCACAGGCTCGAGCTGTTCACGTGCACGATGTGCAGCGACGCTCCCGTCGCGACCGCGTTCGCGAGCACCTCCTGAATGGCGTCGATCCCCATATTGCGCACATGCGTGTGGATCGTGACGCCCTCGTCGGCCGCGAACTTGAAGACCTCGAGGATCTCCTCGTGGTTGGCCCCCGGGTAGTACTGGTGCGCCATGCCGATCCCGAGGGCGCCGTCGGCGAGGCCGTCGGCCAGGGCGTTGCGGAGCGCGGGGTAGTCCTCGAGCTGAACCGGGTCGTAGCGGGCGGCGGAGCCGACGAAACTGAACGTGCGAAAAGCACCGGCGGGGTTTTCTTCGACATTCGCGAGAGCCTGCTCGATTTCCGCGAGCCGTCCCGGCATCGCGCGGGGGCGGACGTTCATATGCGAAACGGTGGCGCCGAAATTCAGGATCGACCCCTCGCCCCTCCGGGCCAGGTACACTGCCGGGAGCGGCACCCCGCTCTCCAGCTCCAGCGCCGTGGTGACCCCGTCCCGGGCCTGGAATTCGTTGGCGCGGTTGGTCTGCCCGTGTGCATGAAGGTCGATGAAGCCGGGGGCGACGACGAGCCCGGAGACATCGAGGACCACCGTACCGGAGAGGGGGTCCTCGGAGATGGTGACGATCGCGCCGTCGCGGATGCCGACGTGGCGAACCGCGTCGAGGCCGGTTTCGGGGTCCATGACGCGCCCGCCCGCCAGGACGATGTCGTGAGGGGGTTGGGCGGTGAGGGGGGTGGCCGCCGCGAGGAGGGTGGCCGCCGCGAGGACGGTGGCAGTCGCGGGCGTGATGGGGAGGTGTCGACTTGCGTTCAACGGGGTCTGCCTCGTTGGCTGGTGGTCTCTGTGGAACATCACGGGCTCACAACGCGACGCAACTGCACCGTCTCGACATCCCATCCGCCAAAATGCACCACCACTGCGACGTCACCGTCCACCGTGAGGATCTTCAGCCTTTCCCTGGTTGTCACTCGCCGCAACTGCTGTCCCTCGTGGGAATAGACGGTCCAATCCGCACCCTGGTCACGCTCCCGGTCCAGGTAGTCCTGGATCCAAATGGTGCCGCCCACGACGGCACTGCCCCGGCTGTAGAAGGGGTAGAACTGCGGGAGGTCGTCGCGATCGATGTCGTCGAAATCGGCAAACCGGTGGAGGTCCTCTCGTGAGATCCTCACGGGATCCGGCGGTGTGTCGGGTCCGATCTCGCGGACCAGAGTTCCGGCAGCGTCGAAAACAGGTATCATCGCAACCTTGTTGTTGAGGATGTAGAATTCGTCGCCGATCACCCCGGCAGAGCTTCTGCGGCCAAACGGAGGAGGCTGTCCGCGTGTCTTTCCACCGCGTTCGTTCGGCGCAACATACCTTTCTGGCCCGAGATAGTAGCCCAGACTGTCCACCAGGAGCCCATCCGGATCATACCTTCCCAGCACCATCACGGCACGGCGAAACATGGGCGACCTGGCCGGATTGTCATAGTCCCGGAACTCCGCGGCAAACAGGAAGGAGCCATCGCCAAAGACACCCACCAGATCCGGGGTTCGGTACGGTGCCCAGTACTCGATGTCGACTGTCCGTTCAAGCGCGCCCGAGAGGTCCCGGACAGTCACGCGGCGCGAGAAAAAATCATACGTATACAGCCGTTCGCCCACCCGTTGCAGGGATGCGATCTCCCTGTACTCCCCCGGTCCGTCCCCCCGCCGCCCTGCCCGCTGGAGAAACTCACCCGAGTGCCGGTCATAGAAACGAAGCGAGGTCGACTGGGCGATGATCAGCGTATCCCCGACCAGAACGGCGCCGCTGACTCTGTGCAGCGGATCGCCAGGGTCGTCCCCGATGGTCAGCAGCGGAACGGTGTCGATCCGGGCATCCTGTTCAGTTCCGTCCTTCGGTTCACCCCGCCGTTCACCGCCGCCGCTACTCCCCCACGCAGCCAGCAGCATCGCCCCCATTCCGGCGGCGACAATGCGCGCCCCACTCCACCGGATTGCGTTCCCCATCTCTCCTCCTTCAGGACTACCGGCTCAAGGATTCCTTCGCCGGGCAAGGTATCTGCGAAGATGGCGTTGCAATAGCCGTTCCGGTAGGCAACTCACCCGGCAAGCCGGTCACCCAGACCCCAACCTCCTCATCGCAGCAACGGCCCTCGAACACGGCCTGACCGTCGTCACCCGCAACACCCGCCACTTCGAGCCGACAGGTGTCCCGGTCCTCGACCCCTGCATGCTGACGGACGCCGACAGCCGCACCCATCGCCAACGCGCCCGCCGCCGCCGTTTCTCGACCGGCGAATGGCCTCCATCGGCGACAGCGCCGGCTCCCACCAGTGGCCGCCGTTCCTCCACGGGCCTCGCGGACAGCGCCAGCTACCGCCCGCCGTCCGCCGACACCCACTTCCGCCGCCCCGCCCCGAATCCGTCCCATTTTGCCGTTGCTCCGCCCCGCCCCCGTGTGCATCCTTCATGGCATGACGACCCCCGAAGCCGAAACCCGCCGCGCCCTGGCCAGGCTCCGCCGCGCGATCGAAAAGGCCCGCCGCGAAATCCGCGGTCTGCGCGACCTGCTCGACCAGACCGAAGCCGAGGGCTATCCGGCGGACGACTACGCCGAGATGGACGCGCACCTGTCCGCGGTCACGGATCTCGTGAGTCGCGAACAGTCCCGCCAGCAGGCCAAGATCCTGCGCTCCGGCGGTATCGGGGCGAACCGCCTGCGACGCTCGACGAATCCCTTTGGCAGGGTTTCGGGGGATGGAGGGCGATGATCTTGAAACGGCGGGACTTCGTCGCCCGCGGCACGAAGGGCGCCCTCGTCGGGCTTGCGGGGCTGACGGGCCTCGGAGCGAGGCCCGAGACGCCCTCGGTCGCGGCGGCGGCCACCCCACGCCGCCCCGGCCCCCAGCACACACGCCCCGACCACACCACCCCACGCACCGACCTCGTCATCCGCCACGGCACCCTCTTCGACGGCACGGGCGGACCCCCACGCACCGGCGACATCGCCATCACCGGCGACCGCATCAGCGCCATCGGCCAGGTCGCCGCCACCGGCACCGTCGAGATCGACGCCCGGGGCATGGCCGTCGCCCCCGGCTTCATCGACATCCATTCCCACGCCGACCTCTCGCTCCTCGTCAATCCCCGCGCCGAGAGCCGCGTGCGGCAGGGCGTCACCCTGGAGGTGGTCGGCCAGGACGGCAGCTCGATCGGTCCCTGGAGCGAAGGCTTCTTCGAGTACACGCGCGACCAGTACCGCCACAGCTACGACGTCGAGATCGACTTCCGCGACATCGGCGGCTTCCTCGACCGCATCGACCGGGAGCGCCCCGCCGTTTCGGTCGCCTCGATGATCGGCCACGGGACCGTGCGCGGCTACGTGATCGGCGGCGCGGACCGCCCGGGCACGGACGCCGAACTGGACAGAATGCGCGCCCTGGTGCGGGACGCCCTCGCATCCGGCGCGGTCGGCCTCTCCACCGGCCTCGAGTACACCCCCGGCAGCTTCGCCACCCGGGACGAACTCGTCGCGCTGGCGACCGAGCTGCGCGGGACGCCGTACCCCTACGCATCCCACATGCGCAACGAGGACGACCGCCTCCTCGCCGCCCTCGAAGAAGCGCTGCACGTGGGACACATGGCCGGCGTCCCGGTTCAGGTCTCGCACCTGAAGGCGCAGGGACAACGCAACTACTGGAAGGCCGACGCCGCTCTCGCCGCGATCGAGTCCGCGCGCGCCGCCGGCGTGGACGCACACTTCGACCGCTACCCGTACGTCGCCTACGCCACCGGCCTCTCGAACCTCTTCCCCGCCTCGGCGCGGGCAGGCGGTACGGCCCGATTCCTCGAACGACTCGCCGATCCGGACACCGCCCCGGCGCTGGAACGCGCCTGCCGCGACAAGATCGCGCTGCTGGGTTCCTGGGACGCGGTCCAGGTCACGCGAATCGGCGGCGCGAACGCCTATGCGCGGGGGCGGCGGCTGGGCGAGCTGGCGGCCGAACGTGGCGAAGACCCCTACGACCTCGCCGTGCGACTGTTGCGCGACGCGGGCGGCAGCGTCGGGATGATCGGTTTCGGCATGTCCGAGGAGAACACGGAGCGGATTCTGGCCCATCCGCTCGGGATGGTGTGCTCGGATGGGGGCGCCTATGCGCCGTACGGTGCGCTCTCCGGCTCGTCTCCGCACCCGCGCGGTTACGGGAGCTTTCCGCGGCTGCTCGGCCATTACGTTCGCGACCGGAAGTCAATGGCGCTGGAGGTCGCCGTGCACAAGATCTCGGGGCTGCCCGCGCGCAAGCTCGGGTTGGCGGACCGGGGCGTGCTCAGGGTGGGGGCGGTCGCCGATGTGGTGGTGTTCGATCCCGACAGCGTGGCCGACCGGGCCACCTTCGAGAACCCGCACCAGTACCCGGTGGGGATCGGGCACGTGGTGGTGGGGGGTGTGCACACGATCCGGGACGGGGAGCAGACGGGGCGGATG
>VXOC01000180.1 GCA_009840215.1 Gemmatimonadota bacterium
ACCTCGGCCCCCGCCCCCACCGCCGCCTCACGCAGCAACCCGTCAAAACGCGAACGCAGCACATGAAACCCCGTCGCACCCCCGGCGAAGTCGTCGCGGCGGCCCTCACCGCCCCAAAGCGCCGTGTTCCCCCCGTTCGGCTGGAATTCCCCCGCCTCCACCACTCCCAGCAACCCCGTCGCGGCCAGCACCTTGCGCGTGCTCGGCGGCAGCGACTCGGCCAGCGACTCCTCGTCCGGCCCGGCAAGTCCACCACCCAACACCCGCTCCACCACCACCACTTTCAGCCCCCACCGCGCAAGCAGCCCGGCCGCCGCCGACCCGGCGGGGCCACCACCCAGAATGAGAACTTCCGGTTCTTTGGTCACGGTTGCCGGTCAGTGGGAATCGGGGTTGAGTGCGGCCGCAACTTACCTTACCTTTCGCGCCCCCGCAGGACTGGAGGAACCCGAAAGGCCCGACAGCCGCCCGGATCCCCGGCCACGCGGGCAGACGCCCCCATCGTCTAGTGGACTAGGATACCTGGTTCTCAGCCAGGAGACCGGGGTTCGATTCCCCGTGGGGGTACTTCGCAGTCGCTGGTCCGGTCGCTTAGCTCAGTTGGTAGAGCACTACGCTCACATCGTAGGGGTCGCTGGTTCGAGTCCAGCAGCGACCATTGTTGCCGTTTGCTCAGAGGAGCTTCGCGCCCAGGGTACCGGCGATCCACTGGTTGAGGCTCTTCCCCTCGGCGGCGGCCGCCGCAACAGCGCTCGCGTGCAGTTCCGGCGAGATGCGCAGATTGAATCTCCCCGAGTACGACCTGCGCGGCTCAACGCCGTCCTCCTCGCACATCTCGAGGAACACCTTGAGCGACACCGCCCCCTCCTTCCTGAGGCCGGCGACATCGCGAGCGTAGAAGTCCGCTCCACCGTTCAGGCCGATGAACTCACCCCGGAACATGTCGATGTCCGGGTCGAATTGAATGACGGCCTTGTAGCCGTCGATCTCCATGGTGTTTTTCACGGTTCCACTCCGTTTCGCCGTAGCCAATTCCGAATGCTGACGACCGCGCCAACGTCCGTGTTAGGCGAAGGATGGGGGCGGTGGAACACCCGCCGATCGCCGAACAGCCTCACGCCGATACGGGAGCCTTCCCGCTCGCTGATGTCTGCTCCCAATTCAACCAGCAACGCCTCGATCTTCCGCCACGGTATGTTGCCGCTGACCGGGTGGCGGAAGACCAGTTCGAGCGTTCTCCGGTGTCTGCGCTTCATCGAAAAGGGTACCATATTACGGTACTGACCTCAAGCTCTTCCAAGAACTCCCCGCCCGCCCCCCACCTGTTCAGAATCCACCCTCACATCCTCTCTTGCATGCACGCAAAATTCAGACTAGTCTTAGTCTGGTCTGATCATCCCTTCTATGGCAAGAGCCGAATCACCCCTTGCAGGCCCGGCCGGGCAGCCAGGAGCACTCCCGTGTCCCACATCGGCGCCTTCGAAGCCAAGACGCACCTTCCCCAGCTCCTGCGGCGCGTGATCGCGGGAGAACGGTTCGTGATCACCCGTCACGGTAGCCCCGTGGCGGAACTGATCCCCTTCCGGCCGGCCGACACCGACAAGGTTCGGGCCGCCATCGACGACCTGAAGGCCTTTCAGGCGACGCACTCTCTCGGCGGACTCTCGATTCGCGACATGATCGAAGAAGGCCGCAACCGCTGATGAGCTTCGTCCTCGACTGCTCGGTCGCCATGTCGTGGGTGTTCCCCGACGAGGCGACCGACGCCACCGACCAGCTCCGCGAGTCCCTGGTCGACGGGCGCGCCTTCGTGCCCGCCCTGTGGCCGATCGAGGTGGCGAACGTGTTGCTGGTCGCTACGCGTCGCCAGCGAATCGACCGGACCGAATGGCCGCGGATCGCCCGAAACCTCGAAGCATTGCCGCTCGTGATCGATCCCGTCTCGACATCCCGCATCTGGGGAGAGGTACTGGACGTTGCCCGCACTCACCGGCTCTCCGCATACGACGCCATGTACCTCGAACTGGCGATTCGCATGCAGTTGCCGCTGGCCACGCTGGACCGCGCGCTCGCCACCGCCGCACGCGCCGCAGGGGTCGCGGTACCGACCGTCACCCTGCCGGAATGAGGTTCACCACCCCCCTCAAGCCCGAATCGGCGCCCCCGCCTCCTCGGTCCTGACGGTCGAGATCGCCGCCTTCACCGGCTTGGTCCTCACCCCGCGAATCGCCAATTCCACGACCCGGTCCAGGTCCTCGACCAAGTGCACCGTCAGCGAATTCCGCACCGCGTCGGGCAGATCCTCCAGATGGGCCTCGTTCTCGCTTGGGAGGATGACCTCGTTGATGCCCGCGCGGACCGCGCCCAGAACCTTCTCCTTCACCCCTCCGATGGGGAGCACCCGGCCCGTGAGCGTGAGTTCGCCGGTCATCGCCAGGTCGGCGCGGACCTTGCGCCCCGAGACGGCCGAGATGAGCGCGGTCGCCATGGTGATGCCCGCCGACGGTCCGTCCTTGGGCACCGCCCCGGCCGGAACGTGGATGTGGATCTCGCGCTTGTCGAGCGCGTCCTCATCGATGCCCAGCGCGGCGTAGTGGCTCTTGGCGTATGAGAGCGCGGCGCGGGCGGACTCCTTCATCACGTCGCCCAGCTGTCCGGTCAGCACCAGACCGCCTTCGCCCGGCATCACGCTGGCCTCGACGAACATGATGTCGCCGCCCATGGGCGTGTAGAACATCCCCGTGGCCACGCCGGCCGTGTCCTCCGTCGCCCTGCGCTCCGGGTGAACGCGCGGCCGCCCGAGCATCTCCATCGCGACCGCGGGGGTGATCTCCATGCCCTCGGTCTCGGCTGACGCGATCTTGCGGGCCACCTTGCGGGCCAGCTTGCCGAGCTCGCGCTCGAGCTGCCGCACGCCGGCCTCCCGCGTGTACTTCTGGATGACGGTCAGGATCGCGTCGTCACCTACCTCCAGCTCCTCCTCGCGGAGCCCCGACTCCCGCATCTGGCGCGGGAGCAGGTAGCGGAGCGCGATCTCGAGCTTCTCCTTCTCGGTGTAGCCGCGGAAGCCGACCGTCTCCATGCGGTCGAGGAGTGGCGCCGGGATGCGGTCTTCGTAGTTGGCCGTCGCGATGAAGAGCACTTCGGAGAGGTCGAAGGGCACGCCCAGGTAGTGGTCGATGAAGGTCGAGTTCTGGGCCGGGTCGAGCACCTCGAGCAACGCCGCGCTGGGGTCGCCCTGGAAGGAGACGCCGAGCTTGTCGACCTCGTCGAGGAGGAAGACCGGGTTCTTGCTCCCGGCCTCCTTCATGCCCTGCACGATGCGGCCGGGCATGGCCCCCACGTAGGTGCGGCGGTGTCCGCGGATGTCGGCCTCGTCGCGGGCGCCGCCGAGCGAGATGCGCACGTACTTGCGGCCCACCGACCGCGCGATCGACTTCGCGATGCTCGTCTTCCCCACACCCGGAGGTCCCGCGAAGAGCAGGATGGGACCCTTGCCGCCGGTCCCGTTGACGAAGTCCTCGGGGGAGTCGTCCTCGGTCGCCTCGGACTCGGCGGCAGCGGCTTCGTCCTCCGGATCGGCGGCGGCAGCTTCATCCTCGTCACCGGCCGCGTCAGCGTCGTCGGTTGACGCTTCGGCTTCTTCCTCATCCCCCTCATCCTCCTCAAACCGCTCCTGCTGCAGCTTCCGCACCGCGAGAAACTCCAGCACGCGGTCCTTGACGTCCTCCAGGCCGTAGTGGTCCTCGTCGAGGATCTCCTCGGCGCGGTGAAGGTTGATCTTGTCGTCGGTGCGGGCGCTCCACGGCAGCTCGGTGATCCACTCGAGGTAGGTGCGGATGACCTGGTACTCGGCGGCCTGCGGGGCCGTGCGGTCCAGGCGCCGCAGCTCGCGTTCGACTTCGTTGCGGGCGGTCTCGCTGAGTTCGAGCTTCGAGATCCGATCGCGGAGCTCCTCGACGTCGTCGCGGTCGCCCTCCTCGCCGAGTTCCTTGCGGATCTGCTTCATCTGCTCGCGCAGGAGCATCTCGCGCTGGCGCTCCCCGAGCTCCTCCTGAACCTTGGCCTGGATGTCCTCCTGGGCGTCGAGGCGGACCAGCTCGCGTTCGACGGCCACCAGCGCGGCGTTCATCCGCTCCTGGTCGTCGAGGGTCTCCAGCAGCGACTGCTTCTCGAAGGTGGGGAGGTCCAGCTGGAAGGCGACCAGATCGGCGAAGGCGCCGGGATCGTCCACTCCCTGGATGAGCTGGTTGAGGTTCTCGGCGGTCGCCCCGCGGCGGGTGGCCAGCTCGGCGGCGCGCTCGCGGAGTTCGGCGTCGAGGGCCTTGATGGCGGGGTCGTCGGGGTCGGCCAGGTTCTCGCGCTCCAGGGGAACCACCGTGGCCCGGAGCATGGCTTCGCCGTCGTCGGCGTAGGCCACGGCACGGGCGCGCGCTTCTCCCTGCACGAGGAGCTGAATGCCCCCGCGCACGCGGTGCGTCTGGATGATGCGCACCATGGTCCCGACCGCGTAGAGGATCTGCGGATCGGGGTCGTCCTGGTTCTGATTCTGCGCGACCGCGAAGAGGCGGCGGTCGCCGTCGAGCGCCTCCTGCACGGCTTCGACCGTGCCCGGCCGGCCCGCCGAGATCGGCACGGCGACACCCGGATACACGACCGTGTCGCGCAGCGGAAGTACGGGTAAGGAGAACCGTCGGCTCATGTCATTTCGCCCTTTGCCGCCCTGCGGCGGCCGTGGCGGGGCTGGCGGCCAGCCGGCCGCGAACCCGCGGGTGGCTTCGAACTGGCGGCTGCCGCCGCCTTCATCGCCCTGCTCCAGCGGTCCGTCGAGTCCGTGGACTCCGTGGTGAATGGTGCGCCCGAGGTTCCTTCCACACCGGAGAGTATGGGGTTCACGCGAGAACCGTGCCAGAGCACTACGGGCAGACCGCCGCGGCGGTTGCGGGTCAGGGTACTGCCACTTTGGCAGGAAACGGTCATCGAATCGGTCATTTTGGCAGGTTTGGGCAGGTGAAATCGGCCATTTTGGCAGGGCCCGGGACTGTCCCGAGCTTCGGAGTCCGGGTAGGTTTCCGTCCTCCCGGGCCGGTCGTGGCCGAGTCCCCGGGAGCGCCTGCAAGCGGCGGGGCGCCCGGCGGACAATCGCCGACGGCCCGACGATAATCCGTCACCAGAACAGGACAGAAGGACGCAATGCCATGCCGGCCCGACGCACTCTTCTTACACTCTTCGTTGCCGCCGGGGTCCATCCGGTGAGCACCGCCGCGCAGCAGTCCGACATGGGGCGCCGTTCCACCGTGTACGCCCCGCGGGCGGCCGCGGCGACCAGCCAGCCTCTGGCCACCGCCGCCGCGCTCGAAATCATGCAGGGGGGCGGAAACGCGATCGATGCCGCCGTGGCGGCGGCCGCGGTGCTGAACGTGGTGGAGCCGCATATGACCGGGATGGGGGGCGACGCCTTCGCGATCGTGTGGTGGGCGGAAACCGGTGAGCTGGTGGGGATCGACGCGAGCGGGCGAAGTGGCAGCGGGATGACGGTGGAGGCGCTCGAGGCGCGCGGTCACGAGCGGATGCCGGGGAGCGGGGCGGAGGCGGTCACGGTGCCGGGGGCGATCTCGGGCTGGGACGCGCTGGTGACCCGGTTCGGGAAGCTGGATCTGGCGCGGGTACTGGCACCGGCGATCCGGATCGCGAGCGAGGGGTTTCCGGTGACTCCGGTGATCGCGCGGCAGTGGGGCGGCGCGGCCGAGAAGCTGGCACGCGACGAGGGGGCACGCGCGACCTACCTGGTTGATGGCGAGCGGGCGCCCCGGGCGGGGGAGTGGTTCACGAATCCGGGGCTGGCGCGGTCGTTCCAGCGGATCGCGGACGAGGGGCCGGGAGTGCTTTACGGTGGGTCGCTCGGGCGTGAGCTGGTCGAGGGGCTGGCGGCGCTGGGGGGGTTCGTGACGCTCGAGGACCTGGCCGCGCACGAGCCGCGCTGGGTGGAGCCGATCGGTACGGATTTCCGTGGCTACACGGTCTGGGAACTGCCGCCGTCGGGGCAGGGAATCGCCGCGCTGGAGATGCTCGAGCTGGTGGAGCCGCTCGACCTCGAGGGGATGGGGCACAACTCGGCCGAGTACCTGCACCACCTGATCGAGGCCAAGAAGCTGGCCTTCGCCGACCTGCACCGGTACGTCTCCGACGCCGAGACGATGGAGATCGACCCGATGTCGCTGCTGAGCCCCGGCTACGTGGACGCGCGGCGGGCGCTGATCGACCCGCAGAGGGCGGCTGAGCGCGTTGAGCCGGGACGGGCAATCACCGACTCGGAGACCATTTACCTGACAGTTGCCGACGAGGATGGCAACATGGTGTCGTTCATCAACTCGGTGTACTCGTCGTTCGGGTCGGGGATCGTGATTCCGGGGCAGGGGTTCGCGCTGCAGAACCGGGGCGCCGGGTTCACGATGGCCGAGGGGCATCCGAACCGGGTCGCGCCGCGCAAGCGGCCCTTCCACACGATCATTCCGGGGTTCGTGACTCGCGACGGCGAGCCGGTCATGGCGTTCGGGGTGATGGGCGGATCGATGCAGCCGCAGGGGCACACGCAGCTGCTGCTCAACATGCTCGTCTTCGGCATGGACCCGCAGGAGGCGGTGGATGCGGCGCGGTTCCGGCATCTCTCGGGGTTGAGGGTGGCGATCGAGGGGGTGGGCGCGGAGTTGGCGGCGGAGTTGGAGGCGAGGGGGCATGAGCTGGCGGACTGGCGGCGGACGGACTTCGGGGGCGCGCAGGTGATTCTGAGGTTGGCGCGGGGATGGGCGGCGGCGTCGGAGCCGCGGAAGGATGGGCATGCGGGGGG
>VXOC01000255.1 GCA_009840215.1 Gemmatimonadota bacterium
CGCCACTCCCGCGGCCGCCACCCCACCACCCGCCTTCACCGTCACCGGCACCTCCATCGGCAGCACCTCCTGCACCCCCTCCTTCTCGGCCAGGTACCGCTCGATCGCCTGCGCAATCGCATCCGGCGCCGACAGCACCTTCTGCGGCCCCACGCCCACCGCACGGTCACACGAAATCCCCCGCAACTGATCCCGCACCGCCGTAATCGGAATCCCCGACCGCAGCGACAGCGAAATCAGGCGCCCTATCGCCTCCGAATCCGCCATCGCGGCGCCCCCCGCCTTCCCCACCGTGCAGAAGACCTCGAAGGGCTTGCCGTTGTCGTCCTCGTTGATGGTGACGTAGAGGTCGCCCAGCGGGGACTCCAGCTTCATGGTGTGTCCCCTCAGCATGGAGGGGCGGCGGCGCTTGTGGCGCGAGGCGGCGGCCTCCCGGTCGTGCTCCTTCAGCTGCGCGCGCACCTCTTCCAGCACCCCCTCCAGCTCGTGCTTCTCGGCCCGCGCGTCCGCCAGCTGCGCCTTCAGCTCCTCGAGTTCGGGGAACGCGCCGTCCGCCGCCCCCTCCTCCTGCCCCGTCTTCCCCGTCGACAGCACCTGCATGGGCCGCGAGCCGTCGCGGTATACGGTCACTCCCTTGCACCCCAGCTCGAAGGCCATCTCGTAGATCTTGCGGACGTCGTCGCGGGTGGCCTCGAAGGCGAAGTTGGTGGTCTTGGAGATGGCGGAGTCGACGTGGTCCTGGAAGGCGCCCTGCATGCGCACGTGCCACCCGGGGGTGATGTCGTGGGCGGTGCGGAAGGTGTCCTGGACCTCCTCGGGGACCTCGTCGAAGTGGATGTGGCCCTCTTCGGCGATGCGCTTCATGAGGTCGTCGGAGTGCCAGCCCTCGGCCTTGGCGCGGGCGACGAAGTCCTCGTTGACGTCGGGCATCATGACGCCGGCCTGGTTGCGCATGAAGGCCACCGCGAAGAGGGGCTCGATGCCGCCGCTGCATCCGGCGATGATCGAGATGGTGCCGGTGGGGGCGACGGTGGTGAGGTTGCAGTTGCGGAGGCGGCGGTGGTCGCGAATGCGGTTGCCGGCGGCGTCGCGCGCACAGGTGTCGTCGGGGCCCCAGACCGACTCCTCCCACGCGGGGAAGACGCCGCGGGACTCGGCCAGCTTCTCGGACGCGACCCTGGTCTCCTCCTCGATGAAGGCCATGACGGTGCGGCCGAGCGCCACGCCCTCGTCCGAGTCGTAGCGCACGCCGAGGCGCACCAGCAGGTCGGCCCAGCCCATGATGCCGAGGCCGACGCGGCGGATCCTCCTGGCCAGGTCGTCGATCTCGCCGAGGGGGTAGCGGTTGGCGTCGATCACGTTGTCGAGGAAGTGGGTGGAGAGGTGCACGACGCGGCGGAAGGCGTCCCAGTCGATGCCGTCCTCGGGGCGCTCGAAGTGCCCGTCGCGGGCGAAGGCGCCGACGTTGATGCTGCCCAGGTTGCAGACGTCGTAGGCCAGGAGCGGTTGCTCGCCGCAGGGATTGGTGGCCTCGTAGGCGCCGAGCGCGGGCACGGGGTTGTGCTCGTTGGCGCGGTCGATGAAGAAGACACCGGGCTCGCCGGTCTGCCACGCACCCTCGACGATCATGTCGAAGATCTCGTGCGCCTTCTCGCGGCCGACGACCTGGCCGGAGCGGGGGCTGATCAGGTCGTACTCCTCGCCCTCGCGCACCGCGCGCATGAAGTCGTCGGTGATGGCGACCGAGATGTTGAAGTTGGTGACCTGTGACGTGTCGTTCTTGCAGGTGATGAACTCGCGGATGTCGGGGTGGTCGACGCGCAGGATCCCCATGTTGGCGCCGCGGCGGGTGCCGCCCTGCTTGACCACTTCCGTCGAGGCGTCGTAGAGGCGCATGAAGGAGACGGGACCGGAAGCGACTCCCATGGTGGAGCGCACGGTGTCGCCCTCGGGGCGCAGGCGCGAGAAGGAGAAGCCGGTGCCGCCACCGGACTGGTGAACGAGGGCCATCGCGCGCAGGGTGTCGTAGATGCCGCTCGACCCGTTGGAGAGCGCGTCCTCGACGGGCAGCACGAAGCACGCCGAGAGCTGGCCGAGCGGGCGGCCCGCGTTCATGAGGGTCGGGGAGTTGGGCTCGAACTCGCCGGTGGTCATGAGCTCGTAGAAGCTCCTCGCGACCTCCTCGACGGCCGCCTCGGAGGCGCCGTAACGGCTGTCCTCGTCCGCGATGACCCGCGCGATGCGCCAGAACATGGTCTCCGCCTCCTCGGTGGGCTCGCCGGCCTCGTCCTTCTTGAGGTAGCGTTTGGCAAGGACGATGCGGGCGTTCTCCGAGAGCTTGGCCGGGGGGAGATCCGGGGGGACGTGGTCGTCGAAGACACGGGGGTCCTGTGCTGGCGGAGTCATGGCGCGGGTTTCCTGGCGGTGGGGACGGGGCATACCAGATGTTGTGGGGCTAGTACTTTAACACCCCTATCGCTTGTGGTCAAGGGGGGGGCGCGTGGTTTTCTAGAAGGCGTTGCCGACCCGGACGTGGAACGTGGGGCCATCTCCTTCCACCAACGGGAAGCCTCCCCCGAAGCGGACCGTGAGACCGCCCTGGTAGACCGGCACCACGATGATCGAAACCTCGGCCCCGACGCTCATGAGCGTGGACCGCTGCGGGTTGTAGTAGTTGACGGTTTCCGGGCGCAACACCGGACCCCAGGCGTTCCCCGCGTCGACGAAGACCGAGCCGTGGAAGCGGTCGATGAAGAGGGGAAGCGGGCCCAGGCCGCGATCGACCAGCGCGATCGGGAAGCGGTACTCGGCGCTGGCGGTCCATGCGAGCCGGCCGAAACGCGCGTTTCCGGGGTAGCCCCGAAGCGGCAGGAGCTTCCCGGAACCCCCGAAGAGGCCGAAGCCGCTAATCCCCTCCGGCATACCTTCGGCCCCTCCGACATCGAAGAGGAACTGGTGGGCGCCCGGCCCGAAGCCAATCCCCCCCGACATGCGCAGGGCCAGCACGTGGTTGGCGAATCCCCAGGCGCGCAGCCCCTTGTAGGCCGACAATTCCCCCGTCAGCTCCCCGAACCCGCGGTCCTCGTACACCAGCCCGCGAAGCACCCGGTCGAGACCCGCCACCCGCCGCATCCGCCAGCTGACCCATGCGCTCATCCCGTCTTCCCGGGAGATGGAGAACGACCGCCGCTGCACGTTGGACGCCGACAGGGTGGCCCGGGTCTGCAGGAAAGTCGTCCGTGGCGCGGGGCGCGAGAGTGGGGGCCCCGGGTTCCCCTGCAGATCCTGGATGGCCAGTTCCTCGCGAACCACGCTGCCGTTCACCGTGAATCCCACCGCACTGCGGTAGCGGCGCCGCAGAAACGACATCGACAACCGCGTCCAGCGCTCCTTCTCCAACAGGAAGTACTCGCGGGTCTCGTCTTCGGAAACGAGCACGGGTATCGAACTGGACGACCCGTCGTGACTCTGCCCGGCCGAGATTCCGAGGACCGGGTTGCCGAGGCCGTAGTAGCTGTAGCCGAAGGATCCGGTGAAACGCTCGGCGTCCAGCGAAACGCGGCCCGAGAGGCTGTAGCGGTGACGGCCGACCATGTCCTGCCCCGTGGTCGTCAACCCCACGAAGGGCCTGAAGATCTCGTACCAGTTGGAGTCCTGGCCCCGGCCCCGTTCCGCGGGTGTGAACAGCGGTCTCCAGTGGTAGGGGCGCAGGGTGGACCAGGGCCGGTAGCTGCGGCCGGCGTCCGCAATCCCGGCTCCTTCGCCGGGGGCAACGGGGGCCTCGGCGAACCTGCCGCTGGCCGGCTGGGGCGTGAACCACTCCTCCGGCGCGAAGGGGATGCGCTCGATGTGCCATCCGTCGGCGTGATAGGAGGAGAAGTGGATCCACCGGCCCTCCGGGTCCACCGACGGGTGGGTGGCGCCACCGAGGACGTTCGTCACCTGGCGGATCTCGGGTCCGGCTCCGTCGCGCAGCGTTGCGGCGTAGAGGTTCGGAATCCCCGTGCGGTCCGACGACCATACCACGGTGGAGCCGTCCGGGGTCCAGAACGGGGTCATGTCCATGGCGCGGTCGCTGGTCACTTCGGCGGTCACGTTCCCGTCCGGATCGAGGATGACGATGTCCATCGCGCCCTCGGAAAAGCGCGTCGCGGCGATGCGGTCGCCGCCGGGAGACCAGCGCGGATGGGCCCAGTGGACACCCGGATCGGGGTGGTTGAGAGGCCTGACCGCGCCGGTGCCCACCTCGACCAGCACGAGCGTGTTGGTGCCGCCCCCCTCCTGCACCGCGACGGCCGTTCCGCCATCCCGCGACACGTCGGCGTAGGTGAGGCGCTCGCCGCGCGTGAGGCGGCGGATCGAACCGTCCGGCGAAGCGGCGTAGAGGTCGCTCGTGAGGTGGTAACGGTCGGTGAAGTCGAGCTGGGAGAAGACGAGCGTCCGGTCCGGGCCCCAGGAAAGGGTGCCGTTGGCGCCGTTGAGACGGGTTAGAAGGCGGGAACCGCTGCCGTCGGGCAACGTCACCCGGATCTGGGTCGCGTCGACCTGGTCCGAGCGCGTGTAGGCGAGGTTCGCGCCGTCGGGCGACACCATGGCCTGACGGGCCAACCAGCCCGCGGTCTCGACGCTTTCGCCGACCGTGAGAGGCGCCGACTCGGCCAGGCTCGTGGCCAAGTCAAGGTACCGGGCGGTCATCTGCGTGCTCCACGCGTCCCAGCTGTCCCCCACGCCGGTCCCGAAGGCGTCGCGCGCGGCCATGTTGATGAAGTACGGCAGCCAGAGCCCGGCCACGGAGCGGGCGAAATCCCCCAGGGCCTCCTCACCGTAGGTGTCGGCGATGTGGTCGAAGTAGTGTGCTCCGTACACGTACGCGCGGTAGCCGCCCGGCCACACCGGCGTATCACCGGACGCCTGGTCTACCTTGACGAGACGGCCCTCCAGCGCAGCGGTGCGGAGTACCATCTCCTGCCAGGTCCCCTTGACGCGTCCGGCCCCCGTGAGCGCCGACTCGAAGTAGGTGGCCAGCCCCTCCAGGACCCATGTGGGCGCGGAACCGGACGGGAAGACGGGCCAGGTCCCGGGCACCCTGCCGAAGATGGCGCGCACCACCCTGCCCACCAGTCCGGTCATGTCGAGGTGGAAGGTGTGCACCAGCTCGTGGACGATGACCATGTCCAGCCATTCGTCGAAGTACGAGATGGCGGTCCCGTCCATCGGCGGCCGCACGAAGATGGTGACCTGATTGTACGGGAACGGCGTGGCGAACCCGTTGGACACATCCGTGTGATCGCTGAGCAGGAGCTGGACCCGTCCCTCCGGGCCGTCGACGAAGCGTTCCGCGAGGAGGGCGTAGGCACGTTCGGCGCTGGCGGCCGCGCGGGTGCCGAGTTCGCCCAGACCTTCGGGATAGGTGATGACGAAGTGTTCGGTGGTGAGCTGGCGCCAGTCCTCGTTGGGGGGGACCGCCTGTCCGGCGGCGGGGCCGGCGGGCGTGAGGAGGAGGAGGGTGAAGAGGAGGACTGGAGATCTCATGGCCGCCCGTCGGTTGTGGTGTGCTTCCCGCCGCTTGCCCGGATTATCGGACGCTGTCGCCGCCGCCGCCAGTCCGGGTGCCGGGGGTGCCGCGGCCGGGCAGTGCGCCGACCACTCCGTGCACGCGTTCGAGCGCCGCCCGCGCCTCGTCCGCCCCCACCCCCAGCCGCCGCATGGCCAGCGCGGTCTTGACGTGGCCGCCCGCCTCGCCCAGCAGCTCCCGCGCCTCCCCGCGGCCCAGCCCGAGCGTCGCCATCAGGATGCGCTCCCCACGGTCCTGCAGCTTGTTGCAGGTTACCCGCAGGTCGACCATGAGGTTCCCGTGCACCTTGCCGAAACGCACCATCGCGGCCGTGGTGATCGTGTTGAGCACCAGCTTGGTCGCGGTCCCCGCCTTCATGCGCGTGGACCCCGTGACGACCTCGGGCCCCGTCAGCGGCGCGATCACCACATCGTGCCTGTCGAGGAGCTCCCGGCCCGGTGGGGTGCACAGCAGGATCCCCGTGCGGGCGCCCCGTTCGCGGGCGCGGGCCAGCGCTCCGTGCACGTAGGGCGTGGTTCCCGAAGTCGCGATCCCGAGCACGAAGTCGGCCGCGCCCACCTCCTTTTCGTCCATCGCCGCGGCCCCGTCCTCCGGGTTGTCCTCCGCGCCCTCCCGTGACCGCACCAGCGCCCCGTAGCCCCCCGCGATGACACCCTGCACCATCGCCGGATCGGTCCCGTAGGTGGGGGGCATCTCGGCCGCGTCGAGCACGCCGAGCCGCCCCGAGGTCCCCGCCCCGACGTAGATCAGCCGCCCCCCCGTCCGGAACGCAGCCACCACGAGGTCCACCGCCCGCGCGATCGATTCGGCCTCGCGCTGCACCGCCTCCGCCACCGTGGCGTCCTCCCGGTTGATCACCCGCACGATGTCGAGCGACGAGAGCCGGTCGATGGACTCGCTGCGCGGGTTCCGTTGCTCTGTCAGCCGGTCATCGAGCATCTTTACTCTGTTGCGGTCCAACCGCAAACCAACGCGCCACGGGGGTCGCCCCCGGGGGCGCCGGGTTGCGGGAACAGGTGGAGGGCCATAGGGAAGCTAATCATCTTCACGAGAACCGGGGGGGAGAGAGCCACGCATGCCGGCCCACAGCTTCCGGAGTCGTCCACCGGACCGGACGCTGCCACCCCTCCACATCGATTCCGGGAGTCCGAGATGCCCCTGATCCACCGAATCCGCAACCGTTCGATCCCCCTGCGCGGCGCGGCCCCCGCCATCCTCCTCCTCGCCCTTCCCGGCTGCGACGCCCC
>VXOC01000296.1 GCA_009840215.1 Gemmatimonadota bacterium
CCCCAAGAGACCCCATGCGACACGCCCCCATTCCCATCCTCCTCGCCCCCGCTTGCCGAGAACTTCCTCCGCCAGGGCATCACCACGCTGATCGCGTCGCTGCACTCGGGGGACCAGCCGTGGCCGCTTGAGGAGTTCGCGTCGGGGCTCGAGATGGCGCCCAACGTGGGGTTCTTCGCGGGGCACACCTGGACGCGCAAGCAGGTGCTGGGCATGGAGACCCGGGCGCCCACGGCCGAGGAGCTCGAAGAGATGAAGGCGCTCGTCGACCGGTCGATGCGCGAGGGGGCGCTGGGGCTTTCGACGGGGCTGCTCTACGTGCCGGCCAACTTCGCCGAGACCGAGGAGGTGATCGAGCTGGCGAAGGTGGCGGCGGCGCACGGCGGCATCTACGTGAGCCACATGCGCAACGAGGCCAGCGGGCTTCTGGAGTCGGTGCGCGAGGTGATCCGGATCGCGGAGGAGGCGGACATCCCGGCGCAGATCAACCACCACAAGGCGGCCGGGGCGGCGCAATGGGGTTGGAGCGAGCATAGCCTCGCGCTGATCGACTCGGCGAATGCGGCCGGGCTCACGGTCACGCACGATCTATATCCGTACGCGGCTTCCAGCACCGGGTCGAGCATCCTGTTCCCGCAGTGGGCGCTGGCGGGGGGCGCGGGTGACTTCGCCGCGCGGGTCGTCATCGCCGAGGGGATGCGCGCCGACATCGCGGTCTTCGACCCGGAGGTGATCGCGGACCGCGCGACCTTCGCCGATCCGCACCAGTACAGCGTGGGGATCACCGACCTGGTGGTGAACGGGGTGCCGGTGATCCGCGAAGGGGGCATCACGGGCGAGAAGCCGGGGCGGTGGATCCGGGGGCCGGTGCGGAAGCCGGTGAGCTGAGGGGGGCGAGTAGCCGGCCCGGCAGCGCGCGCCCTGGTGCTCGGGGTGGCGTTGTCCACGGACGGCTGACCGACAGTGGGCTGACCATGTCCCCACGAGCGCGTGTGACAGATTCTATGGCGAATCTGTCACCACGGGTCGTCAAGGACACTTTTCAAACCTGCCCAAGGGGCCATTCAGCGAAATCGGTGACAGATTCTACCCTGAATCTGTCACGGAATCTGTCACGAACTAGCGGAGGCCCCTATTGCGGGTGGCCTGGAACGGGCTTGCGATGGGCTCGTGAGGATGCGGTCCGCAGGTGTTGGCGCCAGCGGCCCGTAGCGGCCCTGGCGCCGGAACCGCTCGCGGTCAGCTACCCGTCCGCCGCCGGCTTCGCGGGCCGCAGGTACTTCTCGAACCAGGTCAGAATCCGCTCCGACACGTCCATCAGGAACTTGGGCTCGGTCGGTCCGTGCGGGGTGCGCGGGTAGACCACCATCTCCGTCTCCACCCCCAGTCTCCGCAGCGAGTTGAAGAACTCCTGCCCCTGGGTGAAGGGGACCCGCAGATCCTGCGCGCCGTGGATCACCTGGGTGGGCGTGGTCACGTTGCCGATGTGGTAGACCGCCGAGTGGCGCTCGTAGGCCTCGTAGTTCTCGAAGTACTCCTCGCCCATGTGGCCGACCAGGTAGTCGCCGATGTCGGTGGTGGTCACCATGCTGATCAGGTTGGGGAGTCCCGCGCCCATCGAGGCGGCGCGGAAGCGGTCGGTCTGGGTGACCGCGAAGGAGGTCATGTAGCCGCCGTAGCTCCACCCCATCAGCAGCAGGCTGTCGGGGTGCGCGACCCCCATCCCGATCACCTCGTCCACGCCCGCGAGGAGGTCGGAGAGGTCGCCGTAGCCCCAGTCCATGTAGTTGGCGTAGCGGAACTCCTTGCCGTAGCCGGTGCTGCCGCGCGGGTTGGGGCGCAGCACCGCGTAGCCCTCCTGCGCGAAGTACTGGATCATGTAGATGCTCGGGCCGCCGGTGAAGGACTGCGAGTACACGCCCGCGGGGCCGCCGTGCACGTTCAGGATGAGCGGGACGCGGTCGCCCTCGCCGTAGCCGACGGGGTAGGTGAGCAGGCCCTCGACGGGGGTGCCGTCGGGGGCGTGCCATGCCAGCAGCTCGGTGCGGCCCATGGGGGGGCGGGGGGCGTCGGCGTTCACCGCGGTGACGGGGAGGGGCGCGAAGGCGTCCAGGCGGGTGATGTACACTTCGGCGGGCTCGTCCGAGGTCTGCCAGGTCAAGGCCAGTTCGCCGGCCTGCGCCGCGATGGCGGCCGAACCCACGACCCCGTCACCCTCCGTTACCTGGCGAATGGATCCGCCTCCGACGGGCACGGCAATGATGTGGCGGGTCGTCCCCAGCGACTCGTTCAGGAAGATCTCGTCGGAGCCGGCCGACCAGCCTTGAATGAACACGCTGCGGTTCGGGGTCTCGGGGAGCATGCGGGACGCGCCGGTGGCCGGGTCGACCACGTAGAGGTCCGCCAGGCCGATCGGTTCGGGTTGATTGCCTGTCGAGGCGTAGGCGATCAGCGAACCGTCGGGGGACCAGCGGGGGGAAGACTCGATGCCGGGGCCGGTCAGGAGCTGGGTGACTTCGCCGCCGGTCGCGTCCACCACTGCGATATCCCCCGAGAGCCGCCCGGTGTTGATGCGCGGGTCCGCCTGGTGGGCGAAGACGAACCGCTGCCCGTCGGGGGACCAGTCGAAGCTGGTGACGTGGAAGTCGCCCTCGGTGACACGGGTCGCCTCCGCGGTCTCGGTGGCCGCCGGATCGAAGGGGACGGTGTAGATGTGGCCGTACTTGAAGTTCTGGTCGACCAGGATCACGTCCCGCTTCTCCTTCGCTGCCTTCTCCTCCTCCTCGGTCTGCGGGTCGCGCATGAGGAAGGCGAACGAACTTCCGTCGGGCGACCAGCGGTATTGCCCCACGCCCGGTTTCGCTTCGGTTACCTGGCGGGCCTCGCCGCCGTCGAGGGGCAGGACCCAGATCTGGTTGCTTCCCGAGCGCGACGTGGTGAAGGCGCGCCAGCGGGCGTCGGGTGAGACGGCGGCGCCGGAGGGGGACGACTCGCCGCGTGTGAACTGGATGTTGCGGCCCCCGTCGGCGTCGGCCACCCAGATGTGGCTCCGGTACTCGGACTTTTCGCCCTCCATGAGGGGCTCGCGCACCACGTAGGCGATGCGTGAACCGTCCGGGGAGATCGCGACGCCGGAGGGCTGGAGGTACCGCATGCTGAGGGCAAGGGTCCAGCGGTCGTCGGCGGCGGGGGCGTCGGCAGGTTCCTGGGCGATGGCGGGGGTCGCGGGCGTCGCGAGCGGGGCGGCGGCGAGCAGCAGGACGGCCCAGGTCGGGCGGGGGTGTCGGGGGCGCGACTTGATCATGATCGGTTCCTTCCGGGAGCGGACGGTGCGGGGAGGTTTCCCATGCTGGCATTATGGGCGGGTGGTCGGGTGCCAACAAGGCGGATTGCGGAGGGACGGATTGTGGGAGCGCCACCGTGTTCCCACCATATCAGGCATGCTAACGAGATCGATTCGCGCCCCTCGCGCGTGCGGGGAGACCAGTCCGGCGGCCCTCGTTCGATGGTTGGCTCGATGGAGCTTGGCGGCGATGGCTGCCTGCACCGGCCCGGATGCGCCTCCCCCGACCGATGCGGAAGCGGACGCTGCCGGCGCGGAGGTCCCCGACGGCGACCTGCCATCCGCCCCGGCGGGAGCGCGACTCTACCCGGACGTGGCGCTGGTCGCGGACGCGGTGTGGCACGACGGAGTCTGGTTCGTTCTGGATGGCCGTGCCGACCAGGTCCACCGCATCGGTCCGGACGGTTCGTGGCTGGGGAGCTTTGCCGGCAGGGGCGAGGGGCCCGGCGAACTGCGCGGCAACGTGCGCCCGATCGTGGTGCAGGGGGACACGGTCGTGGTGCTGGACGATTGGGGACTCCACCTCTACGGGCTCGACGGCACGCCCCTGGCCGACCGCAGGGTGCTTTACGATCACTGCGAGGTGCCGGCGGTCGTGGACATGGCGCCGGGTCCCGCGGGCCTGCTCTTCGTGGCGCGATGCTACGAGCGCTACGGCGTGGCGTGGTACGAACTGGACGGAACGCGGATTCAACTCTACGATCTGGACTTCCAGGGTCGCACGGCGCAACCGGTCTTCCCGGCGGCCGGCCGGGACCGCCGAGACCCCTGACACCGGCGAAAGGCCCCAATAGAAAATGCCCGCTGACGCCTGGGATCCCGAGTCCCACCTGCGGCACCCGCGCCTCACCGCCGTGCGCCTTGGCACACCCCCGGCCCGCGACCGCAACCGCTTCCCCTTCAACATCCCCGCACTGCAGGGTCTCCGCGAGATCGGACTGCCGGGTCCGGTCACCTTCTTCGCCGGCGAGAACGGCTCCGGCAAGTCGACGCTGCTGGAAGCTCTCGCGATCGCGACGGACCTTCCGGCGGTGGGCAGGGCCGACGCTTCGACGGACGATTCGCTGGTCAGTCAGCGCAGGCTGGCCGGGTTGCTGAAGACGGTGTGGCGAAGGCGGGCGCACCGCGGGTTCTTCCTGCGGGCGGAGGACTTTTTTGGCTTCGTGCACCGGTTGCAGCGCGACAAGGCGGAGATGGAGGCGCGGATCGAGCAGGTGGAGCGGGAGTACGCAGGGCGGTCCGAGCTGGCCAGGCGGCTCGCCATGGGGCCCGCCGCCGCGTCGCTGGGCGCGATGGAGTCCACCTATGGCCGCGATCTGGACGCGAATTCGCACGGGGAGAGCTTTCTGCGCCTCTTTCGCGGCCGTTTCGTCCCGGAGGGCCTGTACCTCCTGGACGAGCCGGAGGCGGCGCTGTCGGTACAGAGCCAGCTGGGGTTCATCGCGATGATGAGGGAAATGGTCGCAGAGGGGGGTCAGTTCATCATCGCGACCCACTCGCCCGTGCTGATGGCCGTGCCCGGAGCGACGATCTACAACTTCGACGAGTCGCCGCTCCGGGAGGTGGCGTACGATGCCCTCGAGGGAGTTCAGCTAGTCAAGGCGTTTCTGCAGGCGCCGGAACGGTACATGCGGCACCTGTGGGGCGACGCGGCCGGGGACTCCGGGGACCCGGACGGATCCATGGGGTAGCCCGTGGCCGAAGTCCCCGAGGCATTCCGGCGGCGATGCATCCAGCCTGCTAGTCGCCGCTCGTCTCCTCGGCTGCTTCCGCCCCTTCAGCTTCATCCCGGTCGCGCCGTCCGGCGGCCTTCTCGGCGCGCCAGCGCTCGCGGGCACCGTCCCATGCGGCATCCATGTCCTTCACCGCACGGTCCAGCACCGCCTTCATCTCCTTGAACAGCTGTTCGTCCTCGATCCAGCCGAGAGCGCTCTGGAAGGTCGTTCGCGCGAGGTGGGAGAACTTGCGCGACAGCTCGGCCATGTCGCGGCCGAAGAGCCGGTCGCTGAATCGCGATACCCGCTCGAAGATGCTGTTGACGTGATCCCTGTTGTCGTCCAGGTATGCGCGGCCGTCATCGGTGATGGTGTAGATCTTCCGGCCACCGTGGTCGCGCGACGTGACAAGCCCCTGGTCTTCCAGAAGCTGCAACGTGGGGTAGACCGACCCCGGACTGGCCCGGTAGCACCCGGCGGACTGTTCCTCCAGTTCCTGCATGACCTCGTAGCCGTGCATCGGCTTCTGTTCGATGAGCCCGAGGATGGCGAACTTGAGGTCGCCGCGCTCGAACCACTTCCAGCGTGACCGCCGCTGCCGCTGGCGGCGCTGCCAGGGGGGCGAGCCCGTGCCGAAGGGCCAGGGGAAGGCGTCGAAGTCGAAAATATCGTCGAATCGCATGGGATGTGTCCTCTTGTTGCTTTCTGTTCGTCAGGGTGGCGTGCGGTATCGCCAAGGCGCCGCGAACCGGGACTTGGCGAGTCAAGCGTTGCTATTCGATATATCACCAATATGTCGCGAAAGCGTCGGAAAGGGAAGGGAGAACTGTGAAACCGACCCCCTCGCTCGCTCCCGCCGAGGCCGAAGTACTCCGCGCCATCGACGAGTCCCGGCTGCTCCGGACTCTGGCCGGACTGATCGCGATTCCCAGCTGGGACGGGCATGAGCGCCGCGCGCAGGAGTACATCGCCGAGGCGATGGGCGGCCTCGGGATGGAGGTCGACATCTGGGAGATCGACGAGGACCGGCTCCGCGGACACCCCGACTACGCGACCGAGATCGAGCGGAGGGATCCGCTGGGCGTGGTCGGACGGGCCCGCTGGGGCGACGGGGGACGGACGCTCGTGCTGAATGGCCATGTGGATGTCGTGCCGCCGGGGGATCTTTCGCGCTGGGCCACGCCGCCATTCGAGATGGTGCGGCAGGGGGGGCGCGTGTACGGACGCGGCGTCGTGGACATGAAGGGGCCGCTCGTGGCGGGGCTGGCCGGGGTGGGGGCGGTACTGGCGTGCGGGGTTCCGCTCAGGGGATCGGTGCTCTTTCAGAGCGTCGTCGGGGAGGAGGACGGGGGCCTCGGGACGCTGGCATCGGTGCTGCGCGGGCATGTGGGTGACGGAGCCATGGTTCTGGAGCCGACGGGACTCTCGGTTGCGGCCGCCCAGGCCGGGGCGCTCAACTTTCGCCTGACCGTGCCGGGACGCGCCGCGCACGGAGCGCTGCGCCATGAGGGTGTGAGCGCGCTCGAGAAGTTCATGCTGGTGTACCGGGATCTGGTCGACTTCGAGCGGGAGCGCAATCGCCGGGTGGACGACCCGCGGATGAGCGCGCTGGACGTGCCCTATGCGATCTGCGTGGGGACGGTGCGGGGTGGGGAGTGGGCCTCGACGGTGCCGGAATCGATCCGGGCGGAGGGGAGGTTCGGGGTTGGTGTGCGGGAGGATGT
>VXOC01000110.1 GCA_009840215.1 Gemmatimonadota bacterium
GCTTCCCGCGCTCACCCCGCACCTCCGATTCCACGATATCGGCGAGGGGCGGGTGCTCCTCGTCTCCGAATCGTTCAATACGCTGCTGCACGGCAAGCTGTACGGCGATTTGCTGCCGCTGCTCGACGGTCGGCACTCCGAAGACAAGATCGTCGCCGCCCTCGAGGGTGCCCATGCGCCCACCGACGTCCTTGCGGCCCTTGCCGCGTTCGCCGCCAAGGGCTATCTGGTCTCCGCCGATCACGGGATGGACCTGGGCCCGGCAGCATACTGGTCGTCGCTCGGCGCGTCGCCACGCTGGGCCGAAGAGGCGCTGGCGAACGCACGCGTCACGGTTGAGGGTGACGACGGCCGGCTCGTCCGGCATCTGGCGGAGGCCGGCGCCAGCGTGGGAGGCCGAGATCCGACGCTGACCGTCTTCGTCTGCACCGACTATCTCGACGCGCATCTCGCGGAGGTGAATCGGCGCCAGCTCGTGGCGGGAGCGCCGTGGACCCTGGTGCGACCGAGCGGGATGGAGCCGCTCTTCGGCCCCATCTTCCGCGCCGACGGGCGGGGGCCCTGCCGGGACTGCCTCGCGTGCCGCCTGCGCAGCCACGGGGAAGTCCACGGGTTCCTGCGCAACATCGCCGGCGAGGAAGCCGCCTTCAGGCCGTTCGCGGCCCAGCCGGCCGTGCTGCAAGCAATGTACGGGCTGATCGCGGCGGAGATCGTCAAATGGCTGGTGCTGGGCGAGGCGGCCCCGATTCACAATGAGGCGATCACGATGAATGTCGCCACATTCACGAGTTCGCAGCACCGGGTCGTGCGCAGGCCGCAGTGCCCAACCTGCGGCGACGAGGCGCTGTACCGGCCGGATCGGCCGCCCCTCCCGGTGTCTCTAGAGGCGAGCCCCAAGGCCCATCGCAACAGCGGCGGCGCCCGCGCCGTATCGCCGGGAGCCACCCTGGCGAAGTACCGCCACCTGGTGAGTCCGGTCAGCGGCGTCGTGACCTGGCTGTCGCGCACCACCGATGAGACCGACCCCTGGCTGCACGTCTACTGGGCCGGGAGCAATCCCGGGATGAGAAGCCGAAGCCTGAGTTCGCTCAGGCGCAGCCTGCGCAGCAAGAGCGCCGGCAAGGGCAGCACCCGACAGCAGTCCAGGGTCAGCGCTCTTTGCGAGGCGATCGAGCGCCATTCGGGCGCCCGTCACGGGGACGAGATCCGCATCCGCAGGCGATTCATCGAGTTCGCCGGGGGCGAAGAGGCGATTCACCCCAATGATGTGCAGCTGTTCAGCGAGAGTCAGCTCGACGACGCGGCGAGCATCAACGCGAAGGGCCACCCCTACAACATTGTCCCGCCACGTCTCGATCCCGATGCCGAGATCGATTGGACCCCGGTCTGGTCGCTGACGCGGCAGCAGCACCGCTACCTGCCCACGTCCATGCTGTACAGCATGCTGGCCGAGGGGCGCGGCCCCGCAGACCTGATTGCCGACTCGAACGGCTGCGCCGCAGGCAACACCCTTGAAGAGGCGATCCTGCATGGCTTCTACGAACTGACCGAGCGCGATGCGTTCGCCGTCTGGTGGTACAACCGGCTGCGAGTGCCGGCGGTCGATCTCTCCAGCTTCGACGACGAGTACCTCGAATCGGCCCCGGACTACTACGGTCGCCATGAGCGGGACCTTTGGATGCTCGACGTCACCTCCGATATCGGCATTCCCACCTTCGTCGCGCTCTCGCGCCGGCCGGACGCCGGGACCGAGGACATCATCTACGGCGCCGGCACCCACGCCGACCCACGGATCGCCGCCCTGCGCGCACTCTGTGAATTGAACCAGTGCCTCACCTGGCTGCCGCGTCCCGGGGCGGGGGACGGCCGGCCCAGGATCGACGATCCGCTGGCGCTCCAGTGGTGGAGGACCGCCCGCCTCGCCGACTGTTCCTGGCTGGCACCGGCGCCGGACGAGCCGCTCCGCACGGCTTCGCAGTATCGGGTGATCGAATCGGCGGACACGCGCGAAGATGTGGAACACTGCCGCGCACTCGTCGAAGCCAGGGGCATGGAGTTCCTGGTGCTGGATCAGACGCGGCCGGATATCGGCATGCCGGTGGCCCGGGTCATCGTGCCGGGCATGCGCCACTTCTGGGCAAGGTTCGCGCCCGGGCGCCTGTACGACGTGCCCGTTCGCATGGGGTACCGCGAGCACCCGCTCTCCGAAGCCGGCCTGAATCCCGCACCTGTGATTGCGTGAGGAGAACATGGACACCGACGCGGCCGTCGCACTGACCCAGGACCGTCTCGCCGAGGAGGGCGGCACGATGGGTGAGCTGCTCGGGCACTTCCGAAATCGGGTCTCGCCGGTCCTGATCGGAGATCCACAGTGGGAGCGCATACTCGAGCGCGCCGAAATGCTCCCCATCACCATGGGTGCCCTTCCATTCGGTTTCGAGCTTCCGCTGCATGCAAGCGAGCCCAGGGCGGACTTCGGCGTCTCCCTGGCGAGCGTAACGAGAACGGCGGCCTTCTTCCGGGAAAGGGCGCGCGCCGACGGGACGGATAAGACCGCAAGCGTGATCACGCGGCTCTTCGCCCGGATGGAGACCGAAGACTCGCCCCTGCGTGAGATTGTCGGCCGCAAACTGATGCTGGAATACGACATCGGCGCGGCAGGGGACGGCGAGCGCTCACTTCCGGGCATGTTCCTCCGGCCCGGCGAACGCCCGATTCTCGGCGCCCGTGGCCAGGTGACCGATGTCCGTGTGGTCGCGGACGCGCTTTTCTCCTGTGTGGGCTGGGAGATGAGCGACACCGAGCGTGAGAACATCGAACGCGTCTATCTGGCACAGCCAGCGGATACGCGCATGGATTCGTTCGGTGTGTTCCCGTCTCGCTCGCGGGCCATGCGCCTGGCGATCATGGGCTTCAGATCGCGGCAGGCAACGTGGCGCTATCTCGAAGACACCGGCTGGCCGGGTCATCTCCCCGCTGTCGACTCCCTGATCGCCCGCTTCGACGAGCGCGCGAACATTCTCAGGACCGGGGTGAATATCGACGTGCGGGAGGCGGGTGTCGGACCGACGCTCGGCCTCACGCTCATCGTCAAGCAGCGGTATACGAAGGACTCGCGCTATTGGCTCGACGGCCTGACCGACTGGGAGCCATTCCTGGAAGCCCTGAGCCATGAAGACCTGGTCGTTCCGGAGAAGCTCGGCGCTCTTGCCGGCTGGGTCTCGAAGCCGACGACGCTCTTTGGGAAATCCGGGCGGTTCGTAATGCTGCGCGGCATTCACCACATCAAGCTGGTCGTATCCGGAGATCGGCTTCGAGAAGCCAAGGCCTACGTGTTCATGGTGCTTTCCGGGGCGGTCTAGTGTTCCGTCCCGAAGTTCGGCGCGAGCGTCTCGATCCCGGCGGCGGCGCCCGACGCGGTCTCCTCGATCACCCCGGTGAGCGCATCGAAATCATCCACCCCGCAGATGCCGGCGATCGTGGCCCTGGCTCCGGTGGGCGCCGATTCGGCCTCGAACCCGTCGTCCGCGACAAGCCGCAGCGCGCCGCGGAGATTCCGCCACAGCGCCGCCGCCGCCGCGAGTCGCTCGGCGGCATCCTCGGTGATCAATCCATGATCGCCCGCCGTCCGGAAAGTGCGCTCCGAGTCGCCCGCCGGATGTGCCGCCGCATCGCCGCCGTTCGCCAGGCGCAGGAACAGCGCGGCGCGTTCGATGTCCCGAAGACCGCCCTGCATCGTGGCGGTCGACTGCAGGTCCGGTACGCCGGGTTCGGCGGCACGCTCTCCGGGATCCCGCAATTCGGCCAGCAGCATCTCGCGAGCCGAACGTCCGCCCAACGCCTCGCGCAGCTCTCGGGAGACCCGTTCCGCAACGTCCTCGTCGCCCGATCCCCACACGCACCGGGTCCGCGCCAGAGTCACCGGATCCCGTCCCGAATCGGAGTTGGGGAGTTGTTCGGCGAACGCGTCGAGCGGCTGGATCTCGCCCGCCCCGGCACGCGCGAACGATTGGTGCGACAGCAGCAGGTTGTTGCGGGTCAGCGCGCGCAGCGCCTTCCGGAAGCGGCCGCACAGTTTCCGATAGGTCCTGGCCGGGGTGCCCTCGTATACGAACCGGATGTCGAGCGTCTCGCCCGGCATGGCTTCTCCGCTCGCCAGGGGTCCCTGCACGACGACCGCCACGCCGCCGCTGCCTCGCGGCACGCCGCGATCGGCGAAGTCCTCCTCCACCGCGGATAGCACGCTGGTGATGGAGGCCTCCGCGACGCGCGACAACGCCGTCTCCGCCTCGCCGATCGACAGGCTGCCGCGCATCACGTGCACGGCGATCTGGAAGACCTTGCCGTTCGACCACTCACGCGCCGCGTCCACCGCCTCGCCGGCGTCCTGCACGTGAATGTCGGCGAGCTGAGCCCTCATCTCCGCCACGCTGAGTTCGTGCGTCCAGTACAGGCGCGCCAACCCGCACCGGGCAATCGCCTCGGACTCCGGGTCCGGCATGAGTCCCTCCGGAAGCTCCAGATCCGTGAACTCCCGCTCCCTGAGCATGTCGAGCAACACCGGAGTACGGTTGATCCATCCGGCGACGCGAGGGGCGGCGGCGTGAATCTCGGCGATCGCGTCGAACGCGTCGGGGCGCGCCGCGAACGCCCGGCTGTCGTAGGGGCTCCAGTCCTCTATCTCGGGATAGAACTGCGCCCGCTGAAGATCGAGCAGGGGGTCGATGGTCTGGAACCACCGCTTGGGGAAGAGGGCCAGGCCGTTCATCTGAATGTAGCTGCCCGGCAGCTGCGGCGAGGCGGCCTCGCCGTGATGCTGAAGCAGCGGATAGCGCCGGTTCGACGTGTGGTGGTCGGCGTGGCGCTGCATGTTGTAGTACAGCCAGTTGGTGAACTTGTAGGCGGCGCTCCAGGCGTGCCGGGGCTTGACGGGCTCGAACCGGCCGGCGGGCGTGAGGATCCGTCGCAACCCGTAGTGCTGCACATAGTTGCTGATCTTCATCGAGAATACGACGTTGGCGCACAGAACCACGTAGACCAAGGCCGCCCAGGGCCCGCCCATCCAGAGAATGATCCCGTACCAGAAGATGATCTGCACGGCGTAGCGCCAGAACGCGTTGGTATGGTGCCACGCCGGCAGTTGGCGACGCGTCAGGCGGCGGCGTTCGAACCGCCAGGCCCCCAGCAGGTTGTTCGCAACCTCCGCGGGCAGGTAACGCCAGAAGCTCAGACCCTTCGGAGAGGACCCCGGGTCCCGGGGCGTGCATACCCACGGATGATGAATGTAGACGTGTTCGGTCGCATAGTGCGGGTAGGAGACGGAAGCCAGGAGTAACTCGCCGAGGCGGCGCTCCCAGAGAGCGCGGCGGTGGACCAGCTCGTGGCCGACGATGAAGACCGTCTGTCCCACCATCGTGAGAATCACGGCCACGCACCAGATCTCCCACAAGGCCAGATGATCGGAAACCAGTGCTTGCCAGAGCGCGAAGACGAACGTGGCCGGCCAGAGCACCGCCCACAGCCAGAGCGAGAGCTTGTACAGAAACAACTGGCTCTCGCGGGTGGTGGCCGGATCCATGTTCCGCTCCTCCAGGCCGAAAATCCTGTCGAAGCGGTCCGCGAGCGCGTAGAAGACCAGAGGCACCGCGATCCACCAGCCGCCGTATATCGCGGCGCACGCGACGAGTGGAAAGATCGCAAGGGGCGCGAAGTGTGGGAGCGCATTCGCAACGGAAGCCTCAACGACCCTCCGTCCCATGGCCACGGGGGGACTGGTACTGTGTGTATCCATCGCGGAAATCCTCGGCTTATGGCAATCGCTCCTCCGCACGTCCGGTCCCAACGTATTCTTGCCTGCCGAGCCCCGCCGGTCAACACGAGCGAACCGGCGTGTAGAAATGGACGGGGACCCGGCAGCCCGTGAGCCCGCTGCCCAAACTCGGTAAGGCCCAGCTCCCCGACGCCGTCGTCAGCAGGGATGCCCCCTACCCCGGCATCCTCCTGAACAGCCGCACCAGCGACCAGAACGCCAGCCCATACATCAACGCCCCCAACAGGAACGGCGCTCCCGGCAACTCCACCGGCGCCCCCGGCGACGTAAACCAGCTGAACAGCCCCGCCGTGAAGATCAGCGGCGCCAGAATGCTCGTCAGGCTCATCAGCGACGTGATCCCGCCCTGCACCTTCCCCTGATCCTCGGGAGGCACCGCCCCGGCCACCAGACTTTGAATCGCGGGCCCCGCCACCCCCCCGATCGATCCGAACACGATGAACGCAAACAACATCCACCCCGCCGTCGCCAACCCGTACCCCAGATACGTCACCACCGCGACGACCAGTCCATACAGTATCGCCTTCCGCTCCCCCAACCGCCCCACCACAGGCCGCACCAACCCTCCCTGGACAATCGTCGCCATCAACCCCACCAGCATCAGCGAAAACCCGTTCATCTGCTCGTCCCACCCGAACTTGTGGCCCGTGTAGAGCACCCACACCGTCTCCAGCCCCCGCTGCGCCAGCACCACGAACACGAATGCGGCCGTCAGACCCGCGACCAGCGGATACGACCCGAGCACGAACAGGGTCCCCACCGGATTGGCCTTCCTCCAGCTGAACGCGCCCCGCTTCTCCCGCGGCAGGGACTCCGGCAGTACGAAGAACCCGTACAGCCAGTTCACCAGCGCGAGCCCCGCCGAGACAAAGAACGGCAGCCGCAGGTCGATCCCCCCCAGCACCC
>VXOC01000170.1 GCA_009840215.1 Gemmatimonadota bacterium
ACCGACCTCCCCCCCCCCCCCCCCGCCTCCGCGGCGGGCGCGTGCTTTTCTGCGCCCGCGCCGGGGGCGGGGCGCCCGGGGAAACGTTTCAGCTGAAACGCCTTTTGTCGTCGACCACCGACATTTCATCTTTGTCGCCGTTCACCGACATTGCCCAAAAGTCGCCGTTCGGCTACAATTCTTGTCATGAGAGTCCGAACACCGGTCGATTTCGGCCTGATGATCCGCCAGGCGAGGCGGTCGCGGGGTATGACCCAGCAGCAGCTGGCGCGTGCCGCCGCAGTGGGGCGGCAGTGGATCGTGGAAATCGAGGCCGGGAAGCCGCGGGCGGAACTCGGCAGGGTGCTCCAGACCCTGGCCGCGCTGGATCTCTCTCTGACCATGCACGGCGAGGGCATACCGGAGCTTCGCAAATCCGGTAACCCACTCGATGCCGTCGATCTCCAGGACGTTCTGGATGTGCACCGGCGCACGCCCTCGTGAACGGCCGCCTGATCGCGGTGGCCAACGGTCGGCTGCTCGGCGAGATCACGCGTGACGCCAAAGGACGACTCCGCTTCACATACGACGCCGCCTGGCGCGCTGATGACACAGCATATCCGCTGTCTCTCTCGATGCCGCTGACAGCCGCTGAGCACGGTCACGACAGGATCGAGCCATGGCTATGGGGGCTGCTGCCGGACAACGAGAACGTGCTGGCCCGTTGGGCGAGGAGGTTTCAGGTGTCGGCGCGCAGCGCGTTTTCGCTGCTGAGGGCCACCGGTCAGGACTGCCCGGGCGGGGTTCAGTTCGCCCGGGCGGAGCGTGCCGGTCGTCTCCTGGGGGCGGGGCCCCGTGAGGTCGACTGGCTGACGACCGCCAACGTCGAGACACGGCTGCGCACTCTGCGCAGCGACAACAGCGCCTGGCGGCTGGAGGAGGACGTGGGGCAATTCAGCCTTGCGGGAGCGCAGGCGAAGACCGCCCTGCTCCTTGAGAGCCGCCGCTGGGGGATCCCTCGTGGCGTGACACCGACGACCCACATTCTGAAACCGCCGATTCCGGGCTTCCCCGGGCACTGCGAAAACGAGCACATCTGCCTGGCCGTCGCAGGTGCCCTTGGCATTCCAGTGGCGCGTTCCCGGGTATGCCGGTTTGGCGAAGAGACAGCCATTGTCGTCGAGAGGTACGACCGCACGAAGGTGGGAGGTCGCTTGGCACGGCTGCACCAGGAGGACCTCTGTCAGGCGCTGGGGCGCAGTCCCCTGAACAAGTACGAGAGCGAGGGCGGGCCGGGTTGTCGCGACATCGGTGGCGCAGTTCGGTCGTACTGCAACCGTCCCGGGGAAGACCTCCGCACCTTCGTCAAGGCGATCGCTCTTAACCGGGTCCTGGGGGGCACCGACGCGCACGCCAGGAACTTCTCACTGCTGATCGGCGCCGCGGGCAACGTCAGGCTGGCTCCCCTCTACGACCTGGCCAGCGCGCTTCCCTATCCCGGCCACTACGCGCCGAGGCTCAAGCTGGCGATGAAGGTGGGCGGCGAGGCACGGCTGGGATACATCCGGATCAGACATTGGGAGCGGTTTGCCGCGGAGGTGGGGTTGCCGTCGGAGGAGGTGCTTGGAATCTGCCAATCGGTGGCCGCGGAGGTTCCCGACCGCTTAGCCGATGTCGTTGCGGCCGCCCGCTCCGAAGGGCTTGATCACCCGGTAGTGGGCAGACTGCACCAGACGGTGACGAAGCAGGCCAAGGCCTGTGTGGCCGGTCTGCGCGGGTGACATTTCGGGGCGGACTACCCCAAAGTGGGTGGCTCCCGATGACGATGTCCCTTCCGTGGCGGGGCCAGCTCGTCCGTCCGAGCTGCCGGTGCCAGGAGCAAGTCCTTGACACCCCGCTTTCCCGCGATGACGACGTGTCCGGCTTCCCCCTCGCCCACCGTACCCACCACCACCCCGCCATCACCCCCCACCTCGAGCTCGCGCAGCAGCTCTCCCGTCCGCGCCGACGGACACGCGATCAGCAACCCCCCCGAAGTCTGCGCGTCCGCAAGCAGCACCTGAACCGTCTCGGAAACGTCCCCTTCCACCGTAACTCTCCCCGCCGCATCCGCGCGATTCCTCCGCGTCCCCCCTGGCACGAACCCCGCCTCCACCAGCTCCTCCACCCCCTCCAACAGCGGCACTCTGTCCGCGTCGATCCGGGCCGCCACCCCGGACGCGCGAGCCATGATCCCCAAGTGCCCTGTGAGGCCATACCCGGTAACATCCGTGGCCGCGTGCGCACCCACCGCCCGCGCCGCCTCCGCCGCCCCCCGGTTCAACCTCGCCATCCACTCGACCGCTTCGCCGAGCAGCCCCGGCGGACACTTCCCCGCCTTGACCGCCGTGGCCACGATCCCCATACCGAGCGGCTTCGTCAACACCAGGTCGTCCCCAACCTGCGCCCCGTCGTTGGCCAGCATCGCGTCCGGGTCAACCTCGCCCACCGCGACCATCCCGTACTTGGGCTCGGCGTCGTCGATGGAGTGGCCCCCCAGCACGGGGATCCCTGCCTCGGCAGCCTTTTCGGCCCCGCCGCGAATGATCTCCTCGGCCAGACCCTCGTCCAGCAGCCCGCGCGGGAACGAGAGCAGGTTGAGCGCGAAGAGCGGCCGTCCCCCCATGGCGTAGACATCCGACAGCGCGTTGGCGGCCGCGATCCGGCCGAAATCGTAGGGGTCGTCGACGATGGGAGTGAAGAAGTCCAGCGTGACCACCAAGGCTCGCCCGTCGGCGAGACGATACACGGCGGCGTCGTCCCCGGTGCTGGCGTCGACGAGCACGCGGGGATCGGCGGTGGGGAGGAGGGGGCGCAGGACCTGCGCCAGCTCGGCCTGGCCGAGTTTACACGCTCACCCGGCGCCGTGGGACAGGGTGCTGAGCCTGATCCGGGGTTTCTGGTCCTGGGGTTCGGTGGACATGGATCAAGCTAACAGCCCGCCAGCCCGGTGCCTCACCGCTTTCGGTGCTGGGGCGGCCCTGTCCACGGACCGCTGACGTTGGATCGGACGGTTCTCCCCGCCGCCTTCAGCAGTCCCCAAGGGTCAGGATGGGCCGCTCGGCGAGGCGCGCCCGGGCGTAGTCACGAAGGCTCTCGATGTGGTCGGGGTCGGTGACACCGAGCGCGGCCACGGCGGCCGGGTCCGCCGCGAGACCCTCGGCGAGCTCGACCAGTTCGGGTTCGTCAACGACGGCGGCGAGGAAGATCGCGCTCCTGACGATCCCGTGGCGAAGACTCGACCCCGTCGCGCTGAACCCTTCCATGGAGGTCCCGTCGAGATACCCCCGCGCGGCAGCGACGATCGCTTCCACGAGTTCGTCGGGAATGTCCCGGGTCCGGTCATTGCCCACCAGAAGAGCGGCGAGGTCGCCGAGTCCCGCACTCACCCTCCGCGGGGGAGGGTCGGGTTCCGCAATGGCGGTGAGAATCGCGCGTGCAATGTCAATGGAGAAATCCCCCGTCATATGCGTATTGCAGGAAAAGCCCCATCCGCTGCGCGCGATTGCCGGGATTCCCCTCGGGTCTTCCAGCGCGCCGACGGCGATGGCCAGGTCCCACTGGAGCAAGACGGCGGGCGAGGTCGACCAGGACTCTTCATCGACCGGGACATCGTTCACGTGCTCGAGCGCTGCGATCACCGCGAGGCGCAAGTCCTCTTCGGCGTTCCCGCGGAGGCGGCGGGCAAACTCGGCCGCGAGAGCCTGTTCCGCACCGTACCGGCCGTCGCCGACCGCACGGATGGCGGCGATTGCGCTGGCCGGCGTGAATCCCGCGAGCAACCAGCCTGCCAGCGCCGATTGCACGCGGTACCAGTCGTTCGGGTTTGCGCCTGCCCTCCTTGTGTGGTCCAGGGCCTGGATCGCGACGGATCGCAAGGCGTCCGACACGAGTTCGGGCTCGATTTGCGAGGCAAGCATTGCGGCCTCGATCTGTGCGAGGGTTTCGCGCGAGCCGAGCGGGACCGTTCTCAGTTCGGCGGCGATCTCCGCCTGCGACCTTGCGGGCGGGGTCCAGTCGATCTTTCGGCGCACGTCCGCCACGAGAACGTCGGCATTTCTGGCCGCGACACCGGCCCGAACCATCTCCACCGGGTCGGCCGCCAGCCTGTGGACGGTTCTCAGCGCATCCGGGTCCCCGAGCGCGACCGCGAGATCGATCGCGCCGCTCAGCACAATGCCTTCGGGATCGGCGATCTGCATGCCGCGCAGAGTCTCGCCGCTCAGGAATCCCTGAACGGTCGTGGCGACGGCCCCCGCGCTCGCTGCCGGGATTTCGTCCTCCCTGGCGAGCCGCGTCAGGTCCGAAAGGAGCTCTGTGATCTGGCGACGATAGGCGTTTTCGCCCGTCAGAGCGGCCAGGATGTGTGACACCGCGCTCCCGCCGAAGACCGACAGTGAGTGGCCGCCCCCCCGGGCGTCGGCGAGCAGGTTGATCGTGGCCGGATCTCTCATCGCCCACACCACCCAGGCCAGTGTCCGACGCAGGTTTCTGCTCTTCCATCGTCCGCGCTCTTCCACCCACAGCGAGTCCAGCCCGGCGCGGTCGCCGATGGCCTCGAGGCGGTTGCGCTTCTGTTCGCGCGAGTTCTCGATGCGGTTCGTGTGCGCAAGCACTTCGACCAGGGCTGCGCGCAGGCCCGAATCCGTCACGCCCGTCGAATCCATACCGGCGGGCGGAGTGTGCCAATGCCGTCCGTGGTCAAGCACGAAAGCCGCCGCTGCCTGCTCCGTCCTTTCGGCGCCCGTGACGGTCGAGCGGATGAAGCCCGCGAACTCCCCCGCGGAATGGTGTTTCGCCCACGCGGCGGCCACCTCGCTGCGGATGCCGTGCATCGGGTAGTGGTCCGATCCGATCGAGGTGAAGGCCTCGGCCATCGCCGCGAGCAGGTCGTCGCCGGCCCGGCCCGCTTCGAGCCTGCCTACCAGGCGCGCCGCGACCGTCTGCCGGGCCGTGGGTAGTCCCATTTCCGACGGAATCTCCCGCATCGTCGCCGCCAGCTCTTCCCGGGACCAGACGGCGGCGAGTGCTTCCTCGAGGACAGCACCGACGGCCGCCAGCGTGCTGTCCTCCGCGTTGATCGACAGCGCGAGGGCGTGCGTCATGGCGTCCCGCAGCGTGGGGTCAAGGCTCTCCGGTGCGATCCGGGCCGCTACGGCCACCGCATCGACCACAGCGACCGCGTCCTCGCCCGCCCGGAGATCGCGAATCACCGCGGCGAGCGAATCCTGCGGGGGCGCCGCGTATCCCGTACCCGGTGGCGATGCACCCGCGCAAGCCGACAAAGCCGCCAGCAGCAAGGCCGGCAACGCGCACCGAATCCACACGGGGCGTCTGGAATTGCGCCCCTCCCCCGAACTTTCCGTGCCCCGGTGTCTATCCATGAGCCTGCTCCAGTCGCCGCTCGAATGCCCCGCGAACGCCATTCGCGGAATGCCCCGGCCAACCCCGGAAGATGCCCGTTTCACCATTCAAGGTGTAGGTTATCGGGATGACACGTCCCACAACAGGATGACAACACCCACCGTGAACGCACCCTGCCCTCCATGAGCGCACCGCCCGCCTGGTCATCCCGCCAGGAGTTCACCCGGGAGGTGGAGCGGCCCGACGAGGAGATGAACCTCGCCCGGGCGGCCCTCCTGGTTGCGCGGGAGGAGTACGTCCAGCTGCCGGTGGAGCGCTACCTGCTGCGGCTCGACCTGCTGGCCGAGGAGACGCTCGACCGGCTCGGCTCGGAGAGCGTACCCCCGGTAGTGCTCTCGGAAGCGATCCGCCACCTCTTCGTCGTACGCAAGCTGCGCGGCAACCGCGAGCACTACCACGACCCGCGCAATTCCTTCCTGAACGATGTGCTGGACCGGGGACTCGGCATTCCCCTGACGCTCGCGATCGTGCTGCTCGAAGTGGGGTGGCGGCTGGGCCTGCCGGTGGAAGGGGTGAACTTCCCCGGCCACTTCCTGGTGCGTTACCGCGGCGAGGCGAGACGGTTCCTGATCGACCCCTTCCACGGGGGAATGATCCGCTCGCGCAAGGAGGTGGAGCAGATTCTGGTCAATCAACAGGGAGTCCCGGCCCGGCTCGACGACCGTCTGCTCAGGACGGCATCGAAGCGGGACATGATCGTGCGGCTGCTCCTCAACCTGAAGGGCATCTACCACCGCGACGGGGACGACGCGCGTGCGCTCGCGGCAGTGGAGCGCATCCTGGTCGTGTCGCCGACGGCTCGCCGCCAGATCCGCGACCGGGGCTACCTCCTGGCCCGCCTGGGACGCGACGAAGAGGCGGTGACCCAGCTCGAGACCTACCTGGCCTTCGCGCCGAACGCGGGTGACGTGGAGCGAGTGGAAGCGCTGCTGCGCGACCTGAGGGCCGGGGGACGGCCGCTGTCGGGGTCCTCCTGAACGGCTGACCCGATGGGCGACCTGCACCGGCTTCTCCAGGAGAGGGGCGCTGTCTTCGCGGGGCGGGACGGCGAGCGGACACCGCGCCACTTCGGCGACCCCCGGGGTGAGTACCGGGCGGCGACGGAGTCGTGCGGGGTGGTGCATCGCGCGGACCGGCGGCTTCTGCGCGTCCACGGGCGCGGGCCGCGGCAGATGCTGCACGGGATCCTGACGAACCGGATTCCTGAGCCGCCGGTTGAGGTGGGGGTGTCGCATGCCGGGGCCGGAAGCGGGGTCTTTAAAACATCTGACGCTGCAGACGATCTT
>VXOC01000132.1 GCA_009840215.1 Gemmatimonadota bacterium
TCGCAGGCGGTTGCCAGGGTTGCCGCGAAGAGAAGCGCAACCATGGCGGGGCTGCCGGGAAGTGACTGCGGGCGCGTGAGCATTCCTGCCTCGCTCGGTGGGGGGCGGAGGGTAGACCAAAGGTCGGCGGGGGCGGCGCGCCTCCGCAAGGTCGCCAGCGCTTGGGGGGTCGAGCGCGACCGTTGCGGCACGCAGCCTTCACGCCGCCACGCGGGAGTGCTTGGAGCCCGTGTCCAGAAGGACCGGCGGAAGCAGTTTCAGGGGGGATCTGAAGGGGGGCGGAGCACCCCTCGCCAGCCGCAGTGTTCAACACTGCGTGTGCTGGCTTGACGCCCTTAGCCTGCGTCAAGCCAGCGGCAACGCCGTCTCGACGGCGGAGAAACCGGAGGGCCGCTTCGTAGCCCTCCGGACGCAAAGCAACGGCTCGCCGGCGACCCGTGGGGCTACTCCGTACCTGATCCGCCAGCGCCACGGCCCACCCGGCTGCTGAAGTGATTCGATGGCTTGAAGACCGGCGCAACACGCGGTGGAACCGCCACCGCCTCGCCCGTTCTGGGGTTGCGGGCCGTGCGTGCCTTGCGGTGCCGCACCTTGAAGGTGCCGAAGCCCCGGATCTCGATGTTGTCGCCACCCACCAGCGTGTCCTTCACGGCGTCGAGGAAGGCATCCACCACCAAGGCGCAATCCCGCTTGGTGACTCGCCCTCGGAGCGCATCGGCGGCCTGCTCAACGAGATCGGCTTTCGTCATTCTGTTCTCCTCGCCCGCGGTGTGGCCATGTCCTCCTCCCTGTTATGATAGCTTGAGGAGGTGGCCTACGCGTCAACTCCGCATCGCCACGAGCCGAGCCGCGTCCGTCGAGGGAGACCTTATCGGATGAGACGGGGTTTCATGGGACGACCGACCGGGAACGGGGGATCGGCGCCAGTCAATGGGGGTGACGCTACCCGGCGCGGAAAGGGTGATTGCGAGGGTGATCAGCGGTTAGCGTATGCCGATGTAACGCCAGGTGCCACATAGAGTTGTGACCTAAACGACCGTCCGAGCATCGCGCAGCCACACGCGTTCGTCGTGGGTGAGGAAGAAGGTCGAAATCGGTTCGAAGTAGTCGTAGAGGAGCAGGCCCTCCGTGACGGCGCCGCGAAGGTTGGCCGGGACTTCGCCGCCAAACCGGCGGGCCACTTCCACGGTCCGTTCCGCCATTTCCACGCCCTCGTCGATGAATGCGTCGCGCGCTGCGGGAGATACCCCGCGCAAGCGCGATGCGATCGTGACCTCGCCGGCCAGGCCACCGGTCAGGTCATAGTGGCGTAGAATCACCTCTTCCGGATGGTCCGGTTCCCAATCGGCCGTCACGACTCCTTCACCGTTCGGATGGATCCGGTAGAGTGGCGGCGTGACGAAGGGTTCGTGGCCATGGGTACTCATCGGCGTGATCATGGCCGTGTAGTTGTACTTGAAGGCCAGCGTGTCACGGGCTTCCTCGGAACGGAGTCCCACCAGCATCGGCAGCTTGACCCGTTTGAATTCCGGTGCGCGCGTGATCGACAGCCGGGGGCCGCTCCCGCTCCGCCCGTCGCCGGTGTCGCTGCTCCTGCTCGGTCCGCTCGCCGGATCCGCGTCCGTGATCGGCGGAATGTAGAACCCGTACCCTCCGGCGAGCGGAAGCGATGTCCTCCACAGCCAGGGGGCCGAACTGGGCAGGCCGCGATCCATTTCGGTCCTGATGTGCTCACCGGCCGAGTCGAAGAAGGCGATGTGCAGCTCGAACAGGTGCTGCAGCCACACCGAGTCACCCACGAAGCCGAAGCCGCCGACGTGGGCGAACTCGCCGGGTCCCTCGCCCTCGCCACCGATGTACCGCACGAAACCGCCATCGGAATCGAGCACGGTGACGGCCGGATTCGAATCCGCGTTCAGGTAGAGTCTGCCTGCGGGATCGAGCCGGAGCGCCGGTGTCCTCGAGAACGCGAGCCACTCGGGGACATCGAGCCCGTCACCGAGGCGGAGAACCTCGCACGCCTCCCTGAACCCGGCGTCGGCGACGAGCTGCGCGGCTGCGCGGGCTGGTGTGGATGCGATGGTCGCCAGGGACACGGCAATGGTTGCGAGGGGACGGGACAGGGACTCCTTCTTCATCACTTCCTCCCGGTGTCGAATGGACGCGCGCCGACCTGACGCTGGACGCGATTGTCGGGTTGGCGGTCGTGCATGGGCTCAGTATAGCAGGTACGGTTCCACGGACTGGCCGAACTTCTCCAAATCGGCTTCCGCCACCTTCAGGATTTCGTCGGTTTTCACACCGTCTTGTACACCTTCCCGCAGCGCGGAGTGCCCCCACAGGATGTCGATGGGGGGCAGGGTCTCCTCGTATTCGTAGGGGGGTTGGCGCCAGGCGAAGTCGTGCGGGGCCAGCGCGTGGGCCGCGACGAGGATCTCGACGGCGGTGCGGACGGGCTCGAAGGTGTGGGGGTCGGTGACGTGCAGTTGGGCGCCGCCGCAAAGGTGGCCGGCGTGCTTCTGGAAGGTGGGTTCGAAGTGGCAGGGTCGGAAACGGACGCCGGTGAGGTGGGCTTTGGAAAGCTGCGCCGTCAGCGCCGCCGGATCCAGCCAGGGTGCGCCGAAGATCTCGAAGGGGCGGGTGGTGCCGCGGCCTTCGGAGAGGTTGGTCCCTTCCAGGAGCACCATGCCGGGGTAGACGACACAGGAATCGGGGGTAGGCAGGTTGGGACTCGGCATCACCCAGGGGAGACGGGTGTCTGGCCAGAGCATGGAGCGCCGCCAGCCTTCGCAGGGGATGACGGTGAGGTCGCAGCCGATGCCGCGTTCCTCGTTCAGCCAGCGGGCCAACTCGCCGCAGGTGAGGGCGTGCCGGAGGGGGACGGGGTGAAGGCCGACGAAGGACTCATAGCCGGGTCGCAGGACGGGCCCCTCGCGCCGGGTGCCGCCGATGGGGTTGGGGCGGTCCAGGACGACGAAGCGGATGTCCGCCTCGGCGCATGCTTCCATGGCCAGGGCCATCGTCCATACGAAGGTGTAGACGCGCACGCCCACATCCTGGAGGTCGAAGAGGAGGGCGTCGAGGCCGTCCAGCATTGGGGGAGTTGGCTTGCGGACTTCGCCGTAGAGGGAGTGGACGGGAAGACGGGTGACCGGGTCCAGGTAGTGGTCGGACTCGATCATGTTGTCCTGCTTTTCGCCGCGGGCGCCGTGCTGGGGACCGAAGAGGGCGCGCAGGTCGTAGCCGGCGGTGCGGATGGCGTCGGCGGCGTGGGTCAGGTCCGGGGTGACGGACGCGGGGTGCGCGATGAGGCCCAGTCGACTATTGCGCAGCCCGCTGGCCTCGGGGGCTTCGCCGGCGATGAAGCGGTCCAGGCCGGTGGCGACGGGGGCGGTCGCGCGAGAAGCGTCGAGTCCCCTGTTCAATTCCCCCCCGGCGCTCCTTCCCGCTGCCAGTAGAACGGCCCGGCCGTGACCTGCTCCGGCCACAGCTGGTCGAGCGTGTCGCCATCGTACAGGCGCCCGTTCATCATCACCTGCGCGATCGTGTTCGAGTTGCGGATGTCGTCCAGCGGATTGGCGTCGAGGATGACCAGGTCGGCGAGCTTGCCGGGTTCGATCGAGCCCAGATCGCGGTCCAGTCCGAGGGAGTGGGCACCGAGGATCGTCGCCACCTGCAGCGCCTCGTGCTCGGTCATGCCCCCGGCCTGGGTCGCCCAAAGCTCCCAGTGATAGCTGAGCCCCTGCAGCTGGCCGTGGCTGCCGACCCCCGCCCTTCCCCCCGCCCGAATGACGTCGCGCACGAACGCCGACACCAGGTCCATGGTGTGCACCTCCGGATGGAACCAGCCGGGGACGCGACGGGTCGCCTTGCCGTGGATCTCCTCGACCGGGGTGAAGCGGGCCAGCTTCTCGTCCCCCAGCACGTCCTCCGTCGCGTAGAAGTAGTTCTCCGCCCAGGGGCCTCCGTAGGTGACCAGGATCGTGGGCGTGTACGCGATCTTCGACTGGGCGATCAACTCAACCATGTCGGCGTACATGGGGAAGCCTGGCATGTTGTGCTCGACGCCCGAGTAGCCGTCGATCGCCATCGTCATGTTGACCTTGGTGTCGAGGCCGCCCTCGGTGGTGGGCATCAGTCCCAGTTCGCGCGCCGCCTCGATGATCCACTGGCGCTGCTCACGGTTTCCGGCGGCGTACATCTTGATCGTCTTGGTGTCGTAGTAGTCGCTGTAGCGGCGCAGGATGTTCCGGGCGTGGTCGAGGTCCTGCACGTTCTCGGAGGAGAAGACGCCGGGGCCGGTCGAGTAGATGCGCGGGGAGAGGATGCGGCCCGCACGCACCAGGTCCTCGTAGCTGACGACGTCTGTGGTGCCGGTCTGGGGGTCGCGGGTGGTGGTGACGCCGTAGGCCAGGTTGACGGCGTAGGACCAGGGCTGGCTGCGCAGGATGTTGATCTGGGCGCGCAGGTGGGCGTGCGTGTCGATGAAGCCGGGGACGACGGTCTTGCCGGTGAGGTCGACGGTGTCGGCGCCTTCGGGGACGGTGAGCGAGCCGGTGCGGCCGACGGCGGAGATCCGGTTGTTCTCGATGAGGATGTCTCCCTGCTGGATGACTTCGTCGCCTGACATGGTGATGACGCGGGCGCCGGTGAGGAGGGCCGCGCCCTGGGGGATGTCGCGGGGGAATTCGACCTGGATGCGGACTTCGGTGGGGCGGTAGCGGGGGTCTTCCCCGTCTTCATCTTCGGCCTCCTCCTCGGCGCCCTCTGCTTCCCCTTCTTCGACCGCAGGCTCGTCTTCCTCCGCAGCCTCCTCATCGCCCTCGGCACCCTCCTCCTCCCGGGCCGCCGCCTCCACCGAGTCCTCGAAGGCCTGCGCGTCATCCAGGTTGGAGACCAGGTGCGCGTTGCCGATGGTCCAGTGCACCGTGCGGCCGTCGTGACCCCACGCGGGGAACTCCCCGCCCACCTCGGTGAGCTGCCGCGCCGGGAAGGACGCGCTCTCGGGGTTGCCGACGTTGATGGTCGGGGGGTCGCCGCCCACGACCGGGACGGTGACGGTGTAAAGGTGGTTGTAAACCCGGGCGAGCGCCTGGTCGCCCTGTGGCGCCATCATCACGAGCGAGGCGGTGGCGGGCGCGCTCGAACCGGGCGCCCCGGCGCCCACGACGCGCACGTGCCGCTTCACGTCGGTGCCGTCCCAGCGGAACGAGACGAGACCGTCGCCGAATGCGTAGGCGTAGATCCGGTCCGGGTTTTGGGTGAAGTGGTGGGTGGTGTAGCGGGCGGGCGAGATCACCGTGGCGCCGCCGCCGTCGGAGGGGATCCAGACCAGGTCGTCGGCGCCGCCGGGGACGCCGCGGGTGAGGGCTTCGTCGTAGGCGCGCGCCGGGCCGCGGATTGCGACGATGCGCTCGCCGTCAGGGGACCAGATGGGGTTGTTGTAGAGGGCGGGGGCGGTGGTGAGGCGCTCGGGATCACCTCCATCCGCGTCCACGCTGTAGATGTGGCCGCCCACGTCGTCGCCCCAGGTGGTGTAGGCGATGCGTTCGCCGTCGGGGGACCAGGCGGGCATGTGCTCGTTGATCTCCTCTTCGGTGAGGCGGGTGGGCGTCCCATCGGGCCATTGCATGACGTACACGCGTGCCATCAGCGAGAAGGCGATTCGGTCGCCGCTCGGCGACGGCACCGCGTCACGGACCTGCTTGGCCACGAACGTCGGCGTGTCCTCGATCGGGTAGTCGAAGTCGACCTCCGGCCCGATGGCCATCTCGACATCCACGCGGAACGGGATCGGCGCCGGCTCGGAACCGTCGACCGGGACGCGCCAGATTCCGCCGCCCCAGTACGCGATCACCTCGCGCGAATCGGGCGTGAACGACATGCCCGGATAGGCGTCGCGGGTCGCGCGCGATTCCTGGTCGTCACGCTGCACGGGGAAGACGAGCCACCGTTCGTCGCCGGACTCCAGATCGCGGATGCGAAGCCCCGTCTCGGCGACGTGCCGCGAACCGTAGACCAGCCAGCGCCCGTCGGGGCTCAGCACCGGGCGGAAGGCGCCGCCGTAGCGGAGGGACCGGGTCGTCGACTCGCCGGTTTCGCGGTCGTAGACGGCCAGCTGGTACTGACGCATGCCCGAGTTGTACTCCCAGGTGCCGCTTCGCTGCGCGTGCCAGATGTAGCGGTCGTCCGCGCCGAAGGCCGCGCCGGTCGTGCGCAGGTTCGCGGGTTCGTCGATCAGCTGGATCCCCGAGCCGCCGTCCACGTGGTACATCCACAGCTTGCCCTGTCCGGGGCCCTGCCGGGTCGCGATGACGTAGTCGCCGTCCGGGGTCCACTCGGGGGACTGGTATGAGCTGGATTTGCCCCTGGTCAACTGCACGGTGTCGCTCATGTCCAGCGAGATGATGTGGACGCCCTCGCCGCCGCTGCGGTCGGAGGTGAAGACGACACGGGTGCCGTCAGGGCTGAAGCGCGGCTGGCCATCGAAGGCCATTCCCTGCGTGAGGGGCGTGGCCGTGCCGCCGGTGATCGGCATCGTGTAGAGGTCGCCCAGGAAGTCGAAGACGAGGGTCTGACCGTCAGGGCTGACGTCGACCGAGATCCACGAGCCTTCGTTGAAGCTGGTGGTGATGGAGCGGCCGGGGGCGAGGGGGAGGCCTTCCTGGCGG
>VXOC01000138.1 GCA_009840215.1 Gemmatimonadota bacterium
AACATCTGGTACGACTCCGACAGCGGCGTCCGCAGGTCCTCCTCGCCGGTGATGAAGAGCGTGGGCGTGGTCACGTTTCCGGCCAGCGAGATCGGCGAGAACTTCCAGTACGGCTCCGGGTCGTCCCACGGCAGTCCCTCGTAGCGGCTGAAGTAGTAGCCGTACCAGTTGTCGGCGGTCAGCGTCTTGCTGATCCAGTTGACGACGGGCTTCTGCGACACCGCGGCACGGAAACGGTCGGTCTTGCCGACGATCCACGCGGTCATGATCCCGCCCGCGCTGCCCCCGGTCACGAAGAGGTTGTTCTCGTCGACGTAGCCGCGCTCGATCACCGCGTCGACCCCGGAGATGAGGTCGTCGTAGTCCTCGCCGGGGTAGTTGTGGTAGAGGAGGTCGCCGAACTCCTCGCCGTAGCTGGTGCTGCCCCGCGGGTTCGCGTAGAGCACTACGTAGCCCGCCGCCGCCATCAGCTGGATCTCGGCGGAGAAGCGGTCGCCGTAGTTGGAGATCGGCCCGCCGTGGATCTCGAGGATGAAGGGATAGCGGCGGCTCGGGTCGAAGTCCGGCGGCTTGACGATCCAGCCGTGGATGGGGCGGCCGTCGAAGGACGACTCCCACCAGATCTCCTCGACCGCGCCCAGGGTCTTGCCGGCGAGGAGGTCTTCGTTGAGGGCCGTGATCGTCCGCGCGCCGGGGCCGCCGCGCCGGCCCACCGCGACCTCGCCCGGCATGTCGGGACGGGTCTGGTTGAGGGCGAAGGTGCCGTCGTTCGCGACCGAGAAGGAGCCGCCGCCGTAGGGACGCCCGTACGAGGTGCCGCCGAGGTCGCCGGCCAGGACCGTGACATCTCCGTCAAGCGTGGCGAAGGCGACCTTCGAATTGCCCTCGTCGTCGTACTGGAAATGGATGCCGCTGCCGTCCGTGGCCCAGACGGGGTTGGAGACGCTGCGGTCCAGGCCGCCGGTCACCACCCGCGCCCCGCTCCCGTCGATGTTCATCACCTGCAGCCGGCTGACCTGGTAGGTGCGCGTGCGGTCCTCGTAGCCGACGAAGGCGATGCGGCGGCCGTCGGGCGACACGGCGGGGCTGTGGTCGGGGCCGGGGCGGTCGGTGAGAGGGCGGATCTCGCCGGTCAGAATCGACGCGATGTACAGCTCGGAGTTGCGGTAGTCGCGCTCCCAGCCCTCGCTGCGGTTCGACGAGAAGACCAGGTGGTTCCCGTCGGGCGTCCATGCGGCCGCGCTCGAGTGCTGGAAGTCGCCCGAAGTCACCTGCCGCGGTGTCCCGCCCTCGACGGAGAGCACGAAGATGTGGTTGTACCCGAAGTCGAGGTACCCGACCCCGTCCTGCCGGCTCTTGAAGCGGTCCTCCATGATCGGCGGGGCCGCCCACTCGGCGCCCGCGGGGGGCCTGGGCGGTGCGGCAAGGCTGGGCGGCGCATACGGCACGAGCATGTTGAAGGCGATGTGGCGGCCGTCGGGGGACCAGCGCAAACCGCTGGGGGACTCGGTCAACTGGGTGAGGGTCGCGGTTTCGCCCGTGTCCATCCAGCGCAGGTGGATCTGGCCGTCGGCGGTGTACGCGAGGCGGGTACCGTCGGGGGACCAGCGGGGCGAGCTGCCGGCGGCCAGGCGGCGGTGGTCGGACCCGTCCGCGCCGACGATCCAGATTTCGCCACGTTTTCTGTCCTTCATGATGTCCATCGAGGTGCGCACGTAGACGATCTGGCTGCCGTCGGGCGAGATCTGCGGGTCGGCGGCGTATTCGAGCTGGAAGACGTCCATGGGCTCGAAGGGGGCCTGGGCGTGGGCCGCGAAGGGCGTGGCCAGGGTGAGGAGGAGGGGAAGGGCGGCGAGAGTGGCTGCCGTGAACGAGCGAGAGAGCGCTCCTCGGGGGGATCGGTTGCTTGTGGGCATCGTGTTCTGGGGCATGGCCGGGGTGGGATGTAGTCGTAGCAACTTCAAGTGTTCCAACTTTCTCCGGGTCGGCGGGAAGGGCAACCGGGGCAGGACGACCCTCACACCGGATCCGCGGGAATTGCCAGGCGGTACTACGCTGGCCCGCGTCGAGCAGCTCACGCCTGACTTCGTCCCAATCGAGGACGGGGTCGGTGGGGTCGCGAAGCCGCTCCAAGGCTATTGAAGTCGCGGCTTGGTTTGTGGCAACCCCCGAAGTTACCTTCCGGCCCCACCCCGATGCGCACTTCCCAGGAGACGCCGCCGTGACGACCGGACGGACGATCTCGACACCCTTGCCGCGTTGCGAGCTCGCCAGGTTGGCCGAAGAGCAGTTCGGAGACTGGATCAAGGCGGTCGTCGACGTGTCGCGCGGCATCATGGCGGTCGGTGGCGACCTCCACGCTGACGACGAGGCTGCGCTTCTCGCCGACGGTTCCTCGCTGCGGGACCTCTGGGGGATCAACCTCTATCCCGAAGAGGAAGGGCGGGACTGGATCGAGCTCGACTCGATGATCAACATTCGCCCCCGGGACGACAATCGCTCGCGTGGCGTCGACGACCCTCGCACGCGGGCGAGAATCCGAAGCGTCGTCGATTCCCTGATCACCGCCGAGTAGCCACCCGTCATGACCCGGACCCTCCACAAGCGAGCCGCTGCGGGCGCCTGGGCCCACCTGGAGCTGATCGAGCAGCTCGGAAACGTTGGTACCGAGGTGGACCGCACAATCAGGGCCCACGAAGCAGGACGAACGAGCCGGTTCGACAGCGCCCTCGAAAGAGCCCTGGAGCTCTTCGACCTGACCGCCTCGGACCCCCGCTGGCACGGCCACCGCTGCCAGGAGATCCTGCGGGCGCGCGAAGAGTTCTGCCGCCTGTTTTTCGACCCCGACGTGCCGAGCGGCTCGGCAGAGGGATTGCGCAGGTACTTCTTCGGCTTCGGCCACGCGGCGCGGATGCTGCACTACCGGCGGCTGTCCGGGGAGGGGTGACCTGCACCGTGGCCTGTAAACCGAACCCGTTGCAGCGTACTCTTCCCGACGGGAGGATGTCATGAACACTGCCGGACGCTATGCCACGCTGATGCTGCCGTGCTTGCTCGCGGGCGGCTGCCTGGCCCACGCCAGCGGCCTCGGCGCCCAGGATCGCACCGGGAAGTCGCCATTCTCCATTCAAACCGCGATCGAGGAGGTGCGGCGGAGTCCTTTCCACAACTCACCCGTACCCGGGATCGCGACCATGCGTGCCCACCTGGTCCCCCAACCGTTGCCGCCCCGGCCGGTCCAGATCACGGAGTCAAGCGAACGCGGCGTGTCGGGGGGCAACATCTTCTTCTTCAGCCTGCCTGTCGCCGCGGTGCTGGACGTGCTTGCCTTCTCCGGCATAGGCGACGAAGGCTACAGCCTCGATCCCCTGATCTCACTGGGTGCGATCGCGGCGCCGACGCTCGTCGCCAGGCTGACCGGGGCGCGGACCGTGTTCGCCCTTGTCGGATCGGCCATGGGCTTCGGAAGCGGGGCCTTGTTCGCCAAGGCGTTCGACAAGTTCGGCGTCTTTCTGGCGCCGGCCATTCACACCGGTGCGACGGCCGTTCTCTCGATTCTCGGCGACCGGACGAGGTAGCGCCGCCCCTTTCCCCTACACGAAAAACCTCCGCATCTCCGGCACCATCACCTCCGCGTCCAGAATCGCCCCCGTTTCCGCCCCGGGAATCTCGCGCACCTCCCACCCCATCCCCTCCAGCGCCGGCCGCGCCTCGCGCATCCTCTCCACCAGCCGCAACGGGATCCCCGCCACCGCACTCTCCACCTCCGACCCGATCAGCGCCAAACGCGGACAGGTGATCGCCGCCACGGCCCCCTCCTCGTCCCAATCCTGCATCCCCAGGTAGAAGGTGTGCCACTGCGCGTACTGCCCGGGATCGCGCAGGATGACCATGGCGTGCGGCGGCGGCTCGGCGAGCTGCAACTCGACACCGCGCAGCATGTCCGCGTAGGGCGCGCCGAGCGGTGGCCAGGTGCCGCAGATCAGCGCCGACACGCGGTCCGAGCGCGACGCCAGCATGAGGCCGTTGACCGCGCCCCAGAGGTGGCCGCAGTAGGCGAAACGGTCGAAGCCGGCTGCGTCGGCCACCGAGAGCAGGTCGGAATACACGCGGTCGGGGGTCATCTCGGCGGGCGGCGGCGTGTTCGTGCGCCCCACGTTGGGATAGTCGGCCAGGAGCACCCGGTAGCGGTCGGTCAGCCGTTCGAGGAAGTCCTCCTTCACGACCGCCTGCTCCGGTCCGAAGATCTCGGCATAGGAGGCAAACAGGGGGAAGGCGAGGAAGAGGGGCAGGCCGTCCCCGGGGCCGTGCACCTCGAAGTGGATGGGGTTCCCGGACGTGCCACGGCATGACGAAAACGCGGTGCCGGCGGCGAAGGTTGCGGAGGTCCGTATGAAGTGCCGTCGGTTCACGACAAGTACACTATAGTTGACATAATGTTATCTCCACTTTACATCATTCGCCCGCCCGCAACTCCGCCAGCAGCCCCCGCACCACCTCCACCACGAACCCCGGCGTCTCGTACGGGTAGTTGTGCCCCGTCCCGGGCGGCGTGTGGATGAGGCGCGTGTCGGTCGAGACCTCGAGGTACCGCACGCGTGCCCGCCGGAAGAAGTTCTTCGCCCGCGCCGCCGCCTTCTCGTCCAGCCCCAGCGGGTCGATGATCGCGGCAGGGTCCTCGTCGGGGATGACCACCAGGACGGGCAGGTCGCCGAGTTCACCGTCGTAGACCACGATGTCGGGGACTTCGGCGGTGACGGTCCCCGCCCCGAATTCGCGGAAGATCGAGGCGTGGGCGAAGGAGGTGGCCGGCCGGCGCCGGTTCGCGTCCATCGCCGGCTTCACGTCAGCGAGCAGTTCGTTCTGGAGGCGCAGGATGCGGCCGATTTCGGTGTCCGATTCTGCCATTGCCGGCTCGGGATCGCTCCAGCGCGCGGACAGCTTGGCCAGGCCCTCCCGCTCGCCGTCGCGCACGAGCTGCTCCAGGGCGCCCGCGCCGTACACCGGTGCATAGATGAAAGCGTCGGGCGGCGATGCGTCCAGCAGTACAACCGCGGCCGTTCGCTCCGGGTAACGGCGCGCGAAGTTGGCCGCCAACAATCCCCCATACGAATGTCCCGCCAGCACGAAGGGGCCGTGTTCGCCCGCGCGCTCCAGCAGCGTCGCCAGCTCGTCCGCCTCGGTGGCCGTGCGGCGGGGGAAGGGCCCCGGATCGCTCCAACCCGTTCCCGGGCGGTCGAAGAGAACGGACCGGGTCCCGTCGCGGATGGCGACGTGCAGATGGTGCAGCGCCAGCCCCTGCGCGTGCGCCCCGGGGATCCAGATCACGGTGGGGCCGCCCCGGGAATCTCCCTCGGCCAGGATGTGCATCCGGTAGCCACCGACATCGACCCGTTCTCCCGGGGGGGGATGTTGCGAACCCAGGCGCATGAGCGCGATCACCGACACCACCGCACCCACGAGCAGCAACGCCGACGCCGCACACACCACCCAGCCGAACAGCTTCGCAAGCCCCGTGTGCGGCGATGCCGACCTCCGTCCCCAGGCCAGCAGCGCCCACCCGATCGCACCGACGGCCACCGCAATCACCACTCCGCCCCAGGTGTGGGCGAGCAGCGGATAGAAGGTGCTCAGCATTCCTCGACTCCCACCTCGGGACCCGAGCCGCTCCCCAGCCGCAGCGTCGCGGGCGGCTCGATCTCGCGCCGAACGTATCCCAGCCCGACCGCCTGGCCGAACCGCGGCGACTGGGCCACCGAAGTCACCCGCCCCTTCACCTTCGTACCGTCCGCCTCGAAGAGCTGCTGTCCCGTTTCCGGTGCCGCGTTGCCGAACCGAAACGCCCGCAGATGCCAGTTCACGCGCCCCCTGTGCCGGATTCTCACGATCACCTCCTGTCCGGTGTAGCAACCCTTGTCGTGGTCGAAGGCCCGGTCCAGGAGCCCCGCCTCGACGGGAATCGTCGTATCGTCCATGTCGACGCCGAATGCGGGCAACCCCGCCTCGATCCGGAGCATCTCCCGGACCGCCCACCCGACCGGGACCGCACCGGACGCCTCCAGCCGCCGCCATACCCCCTCCGTTGCCGCCGCCGGAGCCCAGATGTCCCACGACGGCGCCTGCTCCACCCAGCGAGCCACCAGCAATCCGCCGCCCGCCGGCCCGCCGCCCAGCAGCGCGTAACCATCTTCGGGAACCGTCCCGAAGGCGTCCGCCACCACCTCTTCCGCCCGCGGGCCCAACACCGTGAGCAGTCCCGTCCGGTCGCCCAGATCTTCGACGCGAGCGAACCTTGGGGGGAGGAAGCGGGTGAAGTGCCCCAACACGGCCGCGTGCCCGCTCGTGGCGACATCCAGCCCCAGCCCCTCCCCCTCGCCAGCCCCCAACCAGAGGGTTGTCAGGTCGGTGACCATGCGGCCCTTCGGCGTGAGGATCGCGCCGTAGACGGCCTCGCCCGCGACCACAGCCCCGGCACCCGTGTACCCGCCGGCCCCCCCCCCCCCCCCGGGCTGTTATACACCTCAGCGCGCCCCCGGGGCGGTGGGGTGTGGGGTGGGTGCGGGGGGTGTGGGTTAGAGTATGAGTGGGG
>VXOC01000204.1 GCA_009840215.1 Gemmatimonadota bacterium
CCGGGTAGCGACGTCGGGAAGGGATAACCGCTGAAAGCATCTAAGTGGGAAGCCCCCCCCAAGATGAGTACTCCCAGGACCTTTCGGGGTCCGCGAAGGGCCGTGCGAGACTAGCACGTTGATAGGCGGCAAGTGGAAGCGTGGTGACACGTGTAGCTGAGCCGTACTAATGGCCCGACAGGCTTGACCAGCCATCCTCCTCCGCACTTCCGGCACGGACATGAGGCACGTCCTTCCTTCGACCCTTGCAGTTCCGGGAGAATTTGCTCGAGCAGTCGGGTGGATTCCTCCACGAACTGCTCCTTCTTTGGTTGGTGGCCACAGCGCAGGGGTCACACCCGATCCCATCCCGAACTCGGAAGTTAAGTCCTGCCGCGCGAATGGTACTGCCGGGGCAACCCGGTGGGAGAGTACGTCGCTGCCAGCCATTTTTCGACGCCCCGTCCGGTATCTTCGAATGCCGGGCGGGGCGTTTTTTCGTTGGGGGTTTGGGCGGAGCTCGGCCCCGGCCCGAAACAGCGGTGGGAAGTCGCTCCACGGATTGCCGAAGTCCTAATGCCCCCTCCCTCCGTTCGCGTGAACAGTCGGCTGACGTGTGTATCCGCGCGGTCCGGCAACGGCCCGACGTTGGGCGCGCAGGGCTTTGGTACGTGGTGACCCCTCGGGCCGCACTTCTCTTCTTCCGCGGTCCCCCGGTCTCCAGCGGGATCCGGCCGCGGAGATCGCTACCCTTCGGCGGCGGCCCGCAGAATGCTGTGCACGGCGCGGCCGGGATCGGCGGCCGCCATCACCGCGCTGACGGCCGCGCAACCGGCGCCCACACGGAATACCCCGGGCGCGCGAGCCGCATCGATTCCACCGATCGCCACAACGGGCGCGTCCACCGCCGCGACCACCCTGGCCAGTCCCCTCAGCCCCACCGCCCGACCCGCGTCGCTCTTGGTGCTCGTCGGGAAGACCGCGCCACACCCGATGTAGTGGGCCCCATCGGCGACCGCTGCCCGGGCCGCATCGGGGTCGTCGGTCGAGTAGCCGATCAGGAAGGGGGGCGGCGCGATCCGGCGGGCGGCGGCCACCGGCAGATCGTCGGGACCGAGATGGACGCCATCCGCGCCGACCGCCAACGCGAGGTCCGGCCGGTCGTTCACGAAGAAAAGGGCGCCGGCAGCCCTGGTGTCTGCGCGCAACCGTCGTGCAAGGGGAAGCGTGTCGCGCGGCGGAAGAGTCTTCTCGCGCAACTGAATGGCCGGTGCTCCGGCGCGTAGCGCCTCCCCGACGACCTCGGTGACCTCGCGGGGACGCGCAAGGTCCCGGTCGGTGATGACGATCAGGCGGAGTCGTGCGGCCAGTTCGTCGCGCGCGGGCCCGGATGGGGTCATGATGCCGCGAGCTGGAGACCTCGCCCTACCGGCCACTGGCCGCGCCGCGGACTCTGCGGATCGCGGCGTTGTGCTCGTCGAGGGAGCGGGAGAAGATGTGCCCGCCTCCCCCGCCTCCCGCGACGAAATACAGGTAGTCGGTGTCGGCCGGGTTGAGGGCCGCATCCAGGGCGTGGGTGCCGGGTGCGCAGATCGGGCCGGGGGGCAGACCGGGGTGGTGGTAGGTGCTGTAGGGGTGGTCGGCCACGGAGTCCATGGCGGCATACAGGAGGCGGGAGCGGCGGCCGCCGAACGCGTCCGTGAGCGCATAGTGCACCGTGGGGTCGGCCTGCAGCAGCATGCCGGTGCGGAGCCGGTTGTGGAAGACGCTGGAGATCGTTCGCATTTCCGCAAGGTTCCCGGCTTCGGCCTGGATGATCGAGGCCAGGGTGACCACTTCCCGCTCGGACATGCCCGACTCGGCGAGGCGCTCGCGGCGCTCGGGCGTCCAGTAGGCGTGGTAGCGGGCGATCATGGCCGAAACGACCCGTTCCGTGCCCACTCCGTGTGCGAAGCGGTAGGTGTCGGGAAAGAGGTAGCCCTCGAGCCCCGGGCCGGGGACCTCCCAGCGGAGGTGGAGGTCTTCGCCGTCCAGGAAACGGGCCACCGATGCGGAATCGGCTCCGGCCGCGTCCGCGATCCGCTTGACCATCCTCCCGACTGTGAGGCCTTCCGGGAAGAGTACCGGGAAAGTCACCACCCGGCCCTTGGCCAGCACGGCGTGGATTTCGCCGAAGCGCGCGCCGCGGGGCAGGCGGTAGGTCCCCGCCTTGACCGACCGGTCGAGCCTCCGGACACGTCCGTAGATCCTGAAGAGGAAGGGCCGGGTGATGACCTCGCGGTTCGCCAGGGTATCCACGACAGCCCGAAACGAAGTCCCCAACGGGATCTCGACCACGGCTTCGCCGGCCGGCGGCGTGGGCGCGCGCCCATGGGCGGCGAGGATGATGAGTCCGGCCGCGAGCACACCGATCCCGGTGCCGAGCGCCTGTCTACGGCTCGCCGTCGCCCAGAGTCTCCGGCGGGTCCAGGGAACGGGCGTCGAGCCAGTCCTGGAGGATGATTGCGGCTGCTCCGGCATCGATCCTCGCCTTGTCTTCCTTCTTCTTCCTGGTCAAACCGATGGAACGGATCCTGGCCTCGGCTTCCGCCGACGAGTAGCTCTCGTCCATGAAGTGGACGGGAAGGCCGCTCCGGTCACCCAGTCGCCCGCCGAAATCCCGGACCTCGGCGGTCCATGAAGTCTCGCGACCCTGCTCATCGAGTGGAAGCCCCACCACGAGGCACTCGGCACCGCGGGAGGCCGCGATCTCCAGGATGCGGGCGATGGGGGGGCGTTTGCCCGCGCGCCGCGCGAGGGTGGTCAGCGGGGTGGCGAGGGTACCCGACGCGTCGCTCAGGGCGAGGCCGATGCGGCGGGTGCCGAAGTCGATGGCGAGGACGCGGGGGGGGGGTGGGGTCATCCCTGAAAGATGCGCTGTTAGCTTTCGACCCGCGACCACGGTCCCCCTCAACCCCGACCCCCACCACCCTCACAACGAGGGAAGCGTGTGGGAGGAGCTGCCCCCCAATGCAACTCGGCGCCTTCTCCATCAGCCTCGCCGTCAAGGATCTCGGCGCCTCCCGGTCGTTCTACGAGAAGCTCGGCTTCAGCGTGACCGGCGGCGACGGCGAGAAGTACCTCATGATGATCAACGGGACCACGATCATCGGCCTCTTCCAGGGCCTCTTCGAGAAGAACATCCTGACCTTCAACCCGGGTCTCGCGCAGGACACTTCACGGGTCAAGGACTTCACCGACGTGAGGGACATCCGCGCGTCGCTGGTCGCCGACGGGATCGAGATGTCCACCGATACGGACCCGGACGGGACGGGTCCCGCGAGCATCGTGCTGGTCGATCCGGACGGGAACCCGGTCCTGGTGGACCAGTTCTTCCCGCGGCCGGGTGGTGGGGAGGGGTGACGCCGGATCAGCGTCCTTTTTCGGCTTCTTCGCCCGAGCCCTTCTTCTTCCCCTTCTTGGTCGTGACCACGACGACCCCGCGTTCCCTGGCCTGCTTACCGTAGAGTTCGACCGCCTTGTCGCCCTTGAAGACATCGACCTTGGCGATGTCCAGGGGATTCAGGCCGTCGAGCGATTCGACACGTATGCCATCCACATAGACCACCGGCTCAATGGACTCGGCGGAGCGGTATTCGACCCGGCGGAGCCGTTCGCGCACCACTTGATCGGCGCGTTCCCGCGCCGGTTCCACCACATGCACGTTGGACCGGATGTGGATGACCGGGGCCCGGTCCACCGTGATCACCTCATGGTGCACACGCGGCCCCTCCGACGCCTTGACAACCATCAGCGTGGCCGCGACCCCCGCCGCTCCGGCGGCGCCGATGATGGCGAGATGCCTGATGTCCTTCAATCCGATCTTCATGTCGTTCCTCATCCTGTGCGAGTCATGGGGTCCCTGGTGCTTTGATACGTTACGGCCTCATCCGGTTGCCGCGCAATCCGGCCCGAGCAGCCCCGTGTTGGCCGAATACGCCTCCTCCGACCCGGTCAGCAGCCCCATTTCGACGAGGAAGCGCAGGTCGCGGCGCAGCGTTCGCCGCGACAGTCCCCCGTAGCGCTGCGCCGTTTCCGCGTCCAGGACCGCGACCTGGTCGAGGTCGACGGTCCCCTCCAGCGGGATCGCCAGCATGAGTTCGGTGCGCCGCTCCAGGACCGACCTCTTGCGGAGATCGAGCTCCTCCAGGCGGGCCCTCACGAAGTTGCGCCACGCGACGGCGAAGTTGGCCTGGCTGACGGTGCCGTGGAGGCGTTCCAACCCGTCGCGCAGCCCCTCCACCGCATACGCGATGAACGAGGTCAGCGAGCGGTCGCGCGAAGACTGTTCGAGGTGGCGGAAGTACTCGCGCCGCGTCTCGTTGTAGAAGCCGGTGAGGAGGTGCGAGGCGATCGCCGGGGTGCCGGCCGCGGCGAGAATGTACGCTTCGAGGAGCCGCGCGGTGCGGCCGTTGCCGTCGCCGAAGGGACGGATCCACAGGATGTACACGTGCGTGACCAGGGCGCGGACGGCCGCCTGGCTGAATTCGCCGTCCGGACCCGAGCGGGGGAACTCGCGGCCGAGCCACTCGAAGACGCCCTCGATCAGGCCGGGAACGTCGCCGGCGCTGGGGGCGGTGTAGCGTCCGCCCTGGCCGCCGGTGCGGTATTGGCCGGGCTCCGCGTCGAGCCGATCGCCGAGGTCGGCGCCGATCAGGGCGTGGATTCGGAGCAGGAGGTCGGGGGTGACGGGGGTGGCGGTTCCTGAGGCGAGCTCGTCCAGGAGGGTGCGCGTCGCGGTCACCACGTTCATGACTTCGGTGGCCTGGGGGTCCCGGCTGGGGGGCAAGCGCCGGCCCGCCATGAGGGCACCGACCTCGCTCTCGTCGAGGGGGCCGCCTTCGATGGCGGTGGTGGCCACGGCGGCCTTCGCCATGGCCGTGTCCAGGAAGCGGCGGTGGTGGTCGGGGTGGACGGGCGTGTTCAGGATCGCCGAGACCAGCGCGTCGCACTGGCCGAGCTGGAAGCGCGTCCGGGGAGAGATCCCCCAGTGGCGGCGGTATCGGGGCCGGGTCGGCTGTGATTCCACGTGTCGCAGGCCTTGCTGGGGGGTCCGTGACAGATTCCGTGACAGATTCAAGGTAGTATCTGTCCGCGATTCTGTCATTGGGGCGGTCTTGATCGGGAGATGGGTGCCGGAGAGAGGGGTTTGTGACAGATTCGGGGTAGTATCTGTCCGGGAGCCTGTCCGCAGGCCGGTTTCGGACGGATTTGGCGGAAATCGGGGGGCCGGTAGCAGGGAAGGGGTTTGGCAGATTTCCGGAGGTGAGGCTGCCGACTTCGGCTGCGGACGTGCAAGGCGGCGGCTTGGGCGGGCAGACAGGGTCCGCCGTCCCCCCTTCTAATGCGTGCCGCCAAGCGTCAGATTAGCCAGTAGCCCTTCGTTCACCCAGCAAATCCGGAGACCCGCGCGTGTCCGCCTATCATTACGCCTCCGTCCCCGCCGACGGCGAGAAGATCACCGGCGATACCGGTCGGCCCGTCGTCCCGAACCGGCCGATCGTCCCCTTCATCGAGGGAGACGGGATCGGGCCGGACATCTGGGCGGCTACGCGGCACGTGGTCGACGCGGCGGTGGCGAAGGCGTTCGGCGGTGCGCGCGGGATCGCCTGGATGGAGGTCTACGCGGGGGAGAAGGCCAACGATGTCGCGGGCGAGTGGCTGCCCCGGGAGACGCTCGACGCCCTGACGGAGTTCCGGGTCGCCATCAAGGGGCCGCTTACGACGCCGGTCGGGGGTGGCATCCGTTCGCTGAATGTGACCCTGCGGCAGGTTCTGGACCTCTACTCGTGCATCCGCCCGGTGCGCTGGATCCCCGGGGTGCCGTCGCCGGTGAAGGAGCCGCACAAGGTGGACATGGTCGTCTTCCGCGAGAACACGGAGGATGTGTACGCGGGGATCGAATGGGCGTCGGGAACCCCCGAGGCGGACCGGGTCCGCGACTTCCTGATGGGCGACATGGGCGCGTCGATCCGCGAGGCGAGCGGGATCGGGATCAAGCCGATCAGCCCCTTCGGCACGAAGCGCCACGTGGCCGCCGCCATCCGCTACGCGCTGGCCCGCGGCCGCGATTCGGTGACGCTGATGCACAAGGGCAACATCATGAAGTTCACCGAGGGGTCGTTCCGGGACTGGGGGTACGAGGTCGCGGCCGAGCGGTTCGCCGACTCCACGGTGCCCGAGTCGCGCCTCTGGGAGGGCGAGGAGGCGAACGGGCGCGTGGTCATCAAGGACCGGATCGCGGACTCGATGTTCCAGCAGGTGCTGCTCCGTCCCGCCGAGTACTCGGTGGTGGCGACGCCGAACCTGAACGGGGACTACCTGTCGGACGCCTGCGCGGCCCAGGTGGGCGGGCTGGGGATGGCGCCGGGCGCGAATGTGGGCGACACGGTGGCGCTCTTCGAGGCGACCCACGGAACCGCGCCCAAGTACGCGGGGTTGAACCGGGTCAATCCCGGGTCGCTGATCCTGTCGGCGGCGATGATGCTCGAGCACCTGGGGTGGGACGAGGCGGCGCGCGCGATCGACCGGGGGCTGGAGGGGGCGGTGGCCGA
>VXOC01000343.1 GCA_009840215.1 Gemmatimonadota bacterium
TTTTTTTTTTATTGATACGGCGCCCTCCGACACCAACACGGTTAACTTCTTCGGCAGTTTAATATTTTTATAAGATACCGCCCCCGCGCCTTCGGGTCCTTCACGAAGAAGATCCGCGACCTGGTGCTGGACGAAGGGCTCCTCACGCTGCCGTACACCGTCCGCTCCATGACCGGTCTCGCAGCCGACTTCCTGGGCTGGTCGGAGCGGGGATACCTTCGCGAGGGATACATGGCCGACATCACGGTCCTGAACCTCCAGACCCTCGACGACTTGGCCACCTACGAGAACCCCCACCAGTACTCGCGCGGCACCGTGCACGTGCTCGTCAACGGGGTGTTCGCCATCCGTGACGGAGAGGCCACGATGGCGCTCGCGGGGCGGCCGCTCGTGCGGGGAGGCGGCGCTTTCGATGGGGAGTAGCGAAGCCGGCACCGGGTCGCAGAAGACACCGCCTTCGAAGGTAGGCAGGACCGGTGGCAGCCGACCGCGGCGTGCCGGCAACGTTCCCACGGAACACCGAGACGGCCGATCCCCTGCCGAGCCCGACGACAGCTCCAATCCTGTGCTCGCCTCGCGCGTCGGCCCCCTCCTCACGCTGACCCTGAACCGGCCGCACCGGTTGAACGCGGTCAGCCTGTCCCTCTATGAGCGGCTCGTCGCCGAGCTGCAGTGCGCGGACGAGGACCGTGACATCCGCTGCGTGATCCTCACCGGCAGCGGCCGCGCCTTCTGCGCCGGCGCCGATCTGAAGGCGCACCGCGACCGTCCCCAATCCCCGGAGGAACGGCGCCGCTACATCGAGACTGCCCAGCGCGCCAACCACCTCATGCAAACGATCGGGACCCCCGTCGTGGCGGCGGTGAACGGGCACGCGATCGGCGCGGGTCTCGAGCTCGCCCTCTCGGCGGACTTTGCGATCGTTGCCGAGGACGCCAGGCTGCGGCTGCCGGAAGTCGCGCTCGGCACCTTCGTGGGAGGCGGCGCGGTGTACACCCTGGCTGAACGGGTCGGCGTCCTCAAGGCCCGCGAGATCATCCTGCTGGGTGACTTCTTCTCGGGCGCGGAGGCGACGGCGATGGGCGTCCTGAACCGGGCCGTCCCCGCGGCGGAGGTTCTCGACGAGGCCACCCGTCTGGCACACCGCCTGGCCCGTCGCGCCCCGATCCCCCTCGCCGCGGCCAAGAAGCTGATCGGACCGGCCGCCGCGCTCTCCCGGGAGGAGGCACTGGAGCGGGAGCGCGCCGCCCTCGAAGAGATCTTCGGCACGGCGGACTGGCGCGAAGGCCTGGCCGCATTCCACGAGAAGCGACCGCCCAGGTACAGGGGCAAATGAAGCGTCGTGACGATGACATGTCATGTGTAGATGACAAACTGTCAACTGTAGATGACATTTCAGCGCTCCATCGCATCTTCGAACCTCGGTCGATCGCGGTCGTGGGCGCCAGCGCGAATCCCACGAAGCGGGGGTATCAGATTCTCCGAGCCCTGGACGCTTCGGGGTACACGGGGAGGGTCCATGCGGTAAACCGGGGCGGCGGGAGCATCCTGGGACGCCCGGTGTACTCGTCGGTGCCGGAATTGCCCGAGGCCGCCGACCTTGCGGTCTTCTGCACCCCGGCGGCCGCAGCGCCCGGGCTGGTGCGCGACTGCGGCGACCGCGGGATCGCCGGCGCCGTGGTGCTGGCGGTGGGGTTCGGCGAGTCGGGAAAGGACGGCGCGCGGCTGGAGGGGCGGTTGCGTCAGGCGGGCAGCGAGTCCGGCGTCCGCATCATCGGGCCCAACACCTCGGGTCTGCTCAACCTGCCGCGTGGCGTCAACCTGATCGGGGCCCGGGGGGTGCGTTCCGGCGGGATCGCGCTGCTGGTTCAATCGGGCAACATCGCCCTCGACCTGATGACGCAGGTCACCGAACGCTCGCGGATGGGGATCTCGATCTGCTGTGGGCTCGGCAACGAGGTCGACGTCGGTTTCGGCGAGGTGCTGGACTACCTGGGCGGCCACGACGAGACGCGGGTCGTAATCGCGCACATCGAGGGGTGCCGGGATGCGCGGGCGCTCCTGCGCGCGGCCGCGGCGGTCACCCGCAAGAAGCCCGTCGTGGTGATCAAGTCGGGGCGGACCGCGGCCGGTTCCCAAGCGGCGCTTTCGCACACCGGCACCGTCGCGGGCCCCTACGACCGGCTGAGCGCCGGGCTGGCGCAGGCCGGGGTGGTCGAGGTGCGGCGCACCGACGAGTTGCTGCCCGTCGCCGAGGCGCTGGCGTCGCAGCCGTCCGGGCCGGTTGGGACCGGCGTCACGATTCTGTCGGACGGGGGTGGGCAGAGCACCCTGGCGGTCGACGCGTTGCACGAAATGGGCGTCCCGCTGGCGGAGCTCGCGCCGGAGACTTCGGCCCGCCTGAGGATGCTGCTCGGACCCGCAGCGGCGGTCCGCACCCCGGTGGACGTCGCGGGTGCTGCAGACGCCGACCCGGGAGCCTTCGCCCGGGCGCTCGAGGTGCTGGCTGCGGATCCCGGGGTGGGGGCTGTGCTGCTGGTCGGGCTCTTCGGCGGCTACGGAATCCGCTTCTCGGCCGGGCTCGCGGAGTCGGAGAGCGAGGCGGCCCGCTCGATGACGGCAACGATGCGCGGGCTCGGCAATGGGCTGGTGGTGCACTCCCAGTATGCGTCGCATGAGAGCGCCGCGCTGGACGCGTTCCGTGAGGCGCACGTGCCGGTGATCGGGTCGCTGGATGTGGCGTGCCGGGCGGTGGCGGAAGTGCACCGGCGCGGGGCGAGGTTGGCGCGTTCGCGTTGGTGGCGTCCCGGGCACGAGCAGCTCCGCATCACCGCATCACCGCATCATGTCATCAGAGCCGCGCGAGGGGAGGGCGGGGCAATCCTTGACGAGATGGAGGCGCGCGCGCTGCTGGGCGATGTGGGGCTGGTGTTCGAGGGGGCCGAGGTGGTCCGTTCGGCGGACGAAGCGGCGGCCGCAGCCGCGAGGGCCGGCTGCCCGGTCGCGATCAAGCTCCTGTCGAAGCACATCACCCACAAATCGGACGCCGGGGGCGTGGTGCTGGATGTGGGCAGTGCGGCCGAAGCGCGCGCGGCTTTCGATAGCATCGCGGGGAACGCTTCCGAGTACGCCCGCGCCCTGGGTTTCCCCGAAGAGGACTACGCGGCGATCGTGTCGCCAATGCTCGCGCCGCCGGTCGCCGAAGTGCTGGTGGGCGCGTGCCGGGATCCCCACCTCGGACCCGTGCTGACCATCGGATCCGGTGGGACCTGGGTCGAGATGCTGCGTGACGTGACGCACCGCGTGCTTCCGGTCGATGAGCGCGAGGTGGAGGCCGCGATCGGGGAACTGAAGGTGAGCGCGCTGCTGGCCGGTGGGCGTGGGGGGACGGCCGTGCGGACGGGGCCGATCGTGACGGCGGCGATGGCGGTGGCCGAGTGCGTGATGCGGTGGCGGGATGTGGCGGAGGTTGAGGTCAACCCGCTCTTCGTCTATCCGGATCGGGTCGTGCCGGTGGACGCGCGGGTGGGGTTGGGGGTGGGCCGCCCTCACCTCAAGGCTGCAGCGCCACCTTGACCGCCTTGCTGCGCCGGTGGTTGAATGCCGCCCGCAGCGCATCGCGGTACTGGGCCAGCTTGAAGACGTGGGTGACCATGTCGCCCAGCGCCCGCGGGTCGTCCGCCATCCGTTCCAGCGTGAGGTCGAAGGTGTGACGGGTCCGCCCGTCCCAGGTCTCCGCGCCGTATCCCACATATCCCTCGACGCGAAGCTCCTTCGCCCAGAGGAAGGTCAGGTCCAGTTTGCGCATCTGCCCGGCGCATCCGAGCATCACGATGCGACCGCGCGCGGCACCGTACCGCAGCGCCTGGTCGACACTTGACCGGCTGCCCACACAGTCGAAGATCGTGTCGAAGCCGCCTCCCACAAAAACCTCGTCGCCGATGACCGGCATGTACGCGCGCGCGCCGGTATCCACCATCGTCTGGCGTGCATCGTCCCCGGGCGTGATCGTCTCGTCGGCGCCCAGCGCGCGGGCCAGCGCGACCTCGTGGGGGCGCTTGGCCTGCGCGACGAGGGTGCCGGCAAACCCCAGGGTGCGCAGCGCCCAGATGGTGGCGAAGGCGATCGTGCCGCTGCCGATGACGAGCACCGGGCCGGGGGACTGCAGGGCCCCGCTCCGGAGAACGCCGTGCATGCCGATGGAAAGCGGTTCGGCCAGCACGGCGATGCGGTCGGGGATGGAATCCGGAACCGGGAAGACCTGGCGCCGGTGCGCGATGATCTGTTCACCCCAGCCGCCGGGCAGGTCCCGGTGATAGCCGATGGTGAGTCCGCGGGCCAGTCCCCCTTCCCCCACCGCCAGGGGTCCCTCCTCGCCGGACATCTCGCAGGTGGAGTGGTCGCCGCCCGTGCACGAGGGGCACCACGACTCCGCGGTCCAACCGCGGGCCTCGCAATGGAGCATCGGGTCGACCACGACGCGCTGGCCCGGGTACACATGTGTCACACCGGAGCCCACCTCCACCACGCGCCCCAGGATCTCGTGGCCCAGCACCGCTGGAAAGGACCCGAACGGTTCCATGGCCGGACTGGACCGGTAGGAGATGTTGCCCAGGTCGCTCCCGCAGATGCCGCAGAGCAGGACCTCGATGCGCACCCAGTCGCTTCCCGGGATCGCCGGCGCGGGCCGGTCCACCAGGCCCAGCGTGGACGGGCGGCCGTACACGAACGCGGGACTGACGCGCCCCAGGGTCCGGGTGAGGATGAAGCCCGGGATGGTCACGTTGAACTGGACGGCTTTCATGGGGTCCTTCCGCAGCGTGCGGCGGCGGGCGAGTTGGCGACTGGGTCTTTGCATTGGCTGACGTGTTGGACCGCATGCGCCGGTGTGCAGCCGCGCGGCCGTCAGGATGCGTCGATGGCGCGAACGTGGTAAAGTGGCGTGATTGCAGACGCCGGGGAAGCCGACCACCCCGATGCCAGCTCCGCCCGGACATCTCCCACCAGCCGAGGTCACCGCATGAAGACTGCCGTCATCGACGGTTGCCGCACACCCTTCGTCAAGTCGGGCACGCACTTTGCACGTCTGACCGCGATCGACCTGGGCCGGCACGCGGTCACCGAACTGCTCGCGCGCACCGAACTTCCCCCCGACGTGGTCGACCACCTCGTCTACGGCACCGTCGTCCACGATCCGCAGGCCCCGAACATCGCCCGCGAAGTGGGGCTGTCGACCCTTCCGAAGGACGTTCCTGCCGTCACGGTCTCGCGCGCCTGCTCGTCCGCCAACCAGGCCATCTCGGACGGCGTGAACCTCATCGAGGCCGGATACGCCGACACGGTGGTCGCGGGCGGAGCCGAGTGCCTGTCGCGGATCCCGATCCTGGTCTCGGACCGGCTGTCGCGCACCCTGGTGGCCGCGTCGCGGGCCAGGACGCTGGGCGCGCGGATCCGGACCTTCGCGCGGACCCGTCCCCGGGACCTGATCCCGGTGGCACCGGCCATCGCCGAGTACTCGACGGGCGAGACCATGGGCCAGGCGGCCGAGCGGATGGCCAAGGAGAACGGGATCGGGCGGGAGGATCAGGACCGCTGGGCGCTGGGATCGCACGTGAAGGCGCACGCGGGCACCGAGGACGGGCGGCTGACCGGCGAAATCTCCCCGTTCTACGTCCCGCCGAAGTACAGGACGACCGTGGAGAAGGACAACGGGATCCGCGCCGACACCTCCATGGAGGCCCTCTCCGCGCTACGCCCCGTCTTCGACCGTGAGTTCGGCTCGGTGACAGCGGGGAACTCGTCACCCCTCACCGACGGCGCGTCGGCCGTGCTGCTCATGTCACCTGGGCGGGCGAGGGATCTCAGCATGGAACCGCTGGGGTACGTTCGCTCCTACGCCATCACCGCGCTCGACCCCGCCGCCCAACTCCTCCAGGGACCCGCCTACGCCGCCCCGCTCGCGCTCGAGCGCGCGGGCCTGACCATGGCCGACATCGACCTGCTGGAAATGCACGAAGCCTTCTCGGCCCAGGTGCTGTCGAACCTGCAGGCGTGGGACTCCGACCGCTTCTGCCGCGAAGAACTCGGCCGGGCCGGGAAGCTGGGCCACCCGGATCCGGAAGCGATCAACGTGATGGGCGGCTCGATCGCCATCGGGCACCCCTTCGGCGCCACCGGGGGCCGCCTGACGACGACGCTCCTCAACGAATTGCGACGGCGGGACGGCCAGTTCGGCCTGATCACCGTCTGCGCGGCTGGCGGTATGGGGTTCGCGATGGTGCTGGAGCGGGGGTAGGCAAGCCGACCGCCCGGGCCCGCACTCTAACGAGGCGGGTCTGCGCCATTGAGACAGGCCCTACTAAGTGTCCTGTCACACATGAAACGTCTGACGCTCAAGCTCGACGCGTGCGTCGCCCGTGGTGAACTGCCAGGCCGAAGTCGGCATTGCGCTGCGGCGGGATCACCCGGCCGACGCGCCGCTGAACCTGCCCTGGGGGGCCGGCACGAATCCCGCCGGTGGCCTGTCCCATTCCGACATGCTCGCGTCCCTGGTTTTGC
>VXOC01000061.1 GCA_009840215.1 Gemmatimonadota bacterium
TATTTGTATAAGCTACAGTCCCCACACCAAACACCGCAAACGCCCCGATCAGCGAATACATCGTCCCGTCGAACCTCTGCCCCACCATCGCCCCCAGCGGCACCCCGAGGAAGGTCGTCAACGAAGCGACCACCGCCGCACCCACCCCCGCGATATGCCCCAGCGGCCTCATCGCGAGCGCATTCAGGTTCCCGAACAGCAGGCCAAGGCAGAAGAAGGTGACGAGCAGGTACGCCATCAGGAGCCAGAACGGCGGCAGTCCCGCGTAGGCGAAAGCCAGCCCTCCCGCGGCGATCGATACGAGCGTGACGGCCGCGGCCGCCGCCCGCGCCAGCCGTCGCATCCCGTGCTTCATCACGAGTCGCCCGTTCAGGAGCGAGGCGCACCCGAAGGACAGGGAGAGGACGCCGAACCAGAGCGGGAAGAGGGCACCGGTCTGGTAGGCGTCCTGGAAGATCTGCCGGGACGAGCTCAGGTAGGCCAGGAAAGGTGCGAACACGCAGGTGGTCGCGAGGGTGTAGCCGAGTGCGGCCCGCGTCCGCAGTACCTCCAGGACGGCCCGGCCGATGATCCGCGGGGAGAACGGACGGCGGCGGGCAGCGGGCAGGGTCTCGGGCTGACGCGCTCCGAACCAGGCCAGCGCGACCAAGCCGACGGCGAGGATGGTGGCGAAGATGGCGCGCCAGCCTCCGACCCACATGATCGCCTGGCCGAGCGCCGGTGCGATGATCGGCACGAGGATGAAGACGGACATCGCGAACGACATCAGGCGGGCCATTTGGCGGCCCTCGTACTGGTCGCGCACCATCGCGATCGTCACGATGCGCGGCGCCGCGACACCGATCCCCTGCACGACACGGCCCGCGATCATCACCTCGAAGGTGGGTGCAAGGGTGCTCACCAGGCACCCCGCCATGAAGACGACCAGGCCCGCGACGATCGCCCGCCTGCGCCCGATGCGGTCCGAGAGCGGCCCGAAGAGGATCTGGCCGAAGCCGATCCCCACGAACACCGCCGTGATGACGAACTGGGTGTCATTGGGACGTGCCGCGCCGAGGTCGTGGCCGATCTCCTGCAGCGCCGGCAGCATCGCGTCGATCGAGAGCGCGACGAGCGACATCAGCAGGGCGACGAGAGCGACGAATTCGCCGGTGCGGTGGGCGGGTCCGGCGCGGGTCCCGCTCAAGCTGCCCCGCACCCCCTCACGACGGATTGTACACGTACACCACGTTCAGTTTCGACACATCGGTAATGCTCGTGTCCGTGTGATGATAGATGTTCATCCGCCCGGTGCCGCAGTCCCCGAAGTCGTCACACGCCACGGTGCCCACCAGGCCGCCGACGTCGGTTGCTCCCACCGCCTCGCGCAGTCTCGCCCGGTCTATGAACAGCCAGTCACCATGCTCTTCCGCAACGGACCGGACAGCCGCCAGCAGGATGGTGGTCGCGTCGTAGGCGTGCGCCCAGTAGGGTGACTCCGGGAACCCGCCGTGCCGGCTGTCGAACGCGTCGAGAACCTGCTGCCCGCTCCGTCCCGTCAACTCGTTCACGTAGGCGCCGAAGTCCGCTTCGGGTCCGGCGAAGTACATACCCTCCGACTGCGGCGTCGCCAGGAACGAGGAGACCAGGAGTGCGGCCGCGGAAATCAGGGTGGTCCCTTCAAGTCCTTCGAAGGCTCGCGCCTGGGCGGCGAAGACCGTCCCCTCGTTCACGAACAGCGGAAAGAAGATGGCGTCCGGTCCCGCGGCCGCGAACTCCGTCAGTACCGCCGTCATGTCGGTCTCGCCCTTCGCGATTTCGGCCTGGACCGGCACTTCGCCCCCGACCTCGGCGAACGCGTCCGCAAACGCCTCCACGAGTGCGGTGGTGTACGCATCGCCGTCGTGAACGGTGGCCACGCTTCCCAGCTCCAGCTCGTTGCTGACGAAGTCCGCAAGGGCGCGCGCCTGGTGCAGGTCGTTGGACGACACGCGGAAGTAACCGGGGTGATAGTCGGGACTCGCGTTGCCGGCCAGGTCGGAGGTGAGACGCGGCGATGTGTTGCTCGGCGAGATCATGAGCAGACCCGCCTCGCTGACGACGGGCGACGCCGCTACGGCCGCGGCCGAGCAGTTCGTTCCGATGATGCCCGCCACCCGCGGATCTCCGACGATGCCGCCCGCACCCGCGCGCCCGCCCTGCGGCGAACAACTCGTGTCGATCGGATCGCCCAGATCGACGCTGCGCCCGTGGACCGGGCCCATGTCCTCGACGGCGAACTCGGCCCCGTGCCTGGACACGGCCGCCAGTGTCGGCGCGACCGTTACCGAGAGCAGCGTGCGGATCTGGATAGCCTCGCCCGGACCCACCGCGGCCGCGCCCAGCGGCCCCGGCACGAATCGGGTCGGCATGGTCGTTTCGGTTTCGGTGCACACCGCCGTGGCAAGAACGGCGACCAGGGCACAAGTAGCCAACATGAATCGCTTTCGCATGATACCAACTCCTTTTTCGGAAAATCCTGCCTCAATGAACGTCATCCCCCGCCGTTCCCCCTCGATTCCGCGGCGCCAGACTGTAGGGTTCGCGCGCGAACACCCGGCGCACCATGGGCTCGAAGAACTCCAGCGGCAGCGAATCGTAGTCGGGATCGAAGGCGCACTGGTCCCAGCGGTGACAGAAGTCCACGGCGTCCTGGTACCAGGGATGGTCGCGATACCGGTCCCGCGCGTTGCGGTCGCCTCCGACATGGTGCGCGTAGTAGTAGTACTGGAACACGCCGTGGTGCCGGACGATCCAGTGCGTTCGCTCGGTCACGTACGGGCGCAGCAGCAGCGCGGCCAACTCGCCGTGGCTGTGCGGGGCCAGCAGGTCGTCGATGTCGTGCAGGAGCGCCGCCACCACCAGTTCCTCTTCGGCGCCGTCGCGATGTGCGCGGGTCGCGGTCTGCAGAGAATGCTCCAGCCGGTCGACCTGGTAGCCGCCGAGCGAGCCTGACAGCTCTCGGAGATGCGCCAGCACCCGGTCGGCCGTGCCGGCGGTGAACTCCTCCTCCAGACGCTCCAGCAACTCGTAGTCCTCGCGGGTGCCGTCCGCCATTCTGGTGAAGCTCACGGTTGGACCACCCGGTCCTGGCTTGCCGCCCATTGCTTGCCGATCTCCCTCTCAGAACTCTGTCTCGCAGCGTGGACGAAAGCTGTGGGCACTGTCAAGTCCCCCCCGGAGGCGGCCAAGTGCTTGACACGCAGGGGACAAGCGCGCCAGATACTCAACGCGCGGATGCCGGGAGCCACCGCGGCGGCAGCGCACGTGCCGGAACCGGTCACGACGGAGCAGAAGGGGATCGACCATGCGTCACTCGATCAGCAGCGTCACCAGGAACGACGACGCCCTGACCGCGGTCTGGAGCGACGGCGAACATACCGAGCTTCCCTACCTCTGGCTGCGCGACAATTGCGGTTGCGGCGAGTGCCGCGTCGTGCAGACCACGGAAAAGCGGTTCCACATCTACCGGGTGCCCGGGGACCTGAGACCGCTCAAGGTCGGCATCGAGCGCGCCGGATCCGACGCCGAGGCGATTTCCATCGGCTGGCCGGACGGTCACCGCACCCGCTACCGGTCGAACGAGATCCACGGTCTCCTGAGCCGGCCCCGTCCGGAGCTGCACTACTGGGACGGCCGGTTCCAGCCCCGGCGGTTCGACTACCGGCGATTCCTGGCAAACGACAGCGCGGCGGCGGAGTTCATCGAGGAGTTCCTGCGGACAGGGGTGTGCGTGCTGGTCGACGCCCCCACCGAACCGGACTCGTCGGAGCAGCTCGCGGCCCGTCTGGGCCCGGTGCGCGAGGTGCTCTTCGAGCGCATTCACAACGTCGTGGTCGACCCGAAGGGATACAGCATCGCGCACACGGGTCTGGCCGTCGCGCCGCACAACGACTTCAGCAGCTACACCTGGCCGCCGAGCGTGCAGGCGCTCCACATGCTGGTGAACGAGTGCGAAGGCGGCGAATCCACCGTCGTCGACGGCTTCGGCCTGCTCCACCGGCTGCGCAGCGAACACCCCGAGATGTTCGACGTGCTCTGCAGGGTACCGGTGCCGTCGCGCATCTTCAGCGAGGAATACGAGTGTCAGGCGTCCAACCCCATGGTCGAGGTGGACAGCGGCGGCGAGGTCAGATTGCTACGCTTCAACACCCAGCAGATGCAGCCGATTCCCCTGTCGCAGCCCCGCCTGCGCGACTTCTACGCCGCCTACCATGAGCTGTCCGGGCGCATCAATGACACCGCCGTCCAGGCCACCTTCCGGCTGGAGGGCGGGCAGATTCTGCTATGTGCCGGACACCGGGTGCTGCACGGCCGGACCGCGCTGCGCTCGGACGGGCGGCGCCACCTGCAGGACGCCTACTTCGAGCACGACAACGTGCGGAATCATCTGAGGCTGCTGCGCAGGACGGGGAGGGTTTGACCCGGGGGGCAGTCCTCCCAACCCTTCGATCCGACCATTGTTCTCACCCCTGCGAGTCGCGTCAGCGCATCCGAAGTAGACACCCCCGGCCGACAACGCAAACGCTTCTCACACTCCCAGTTCCCCCACCGGAATCACCCCCACCCCATCCGGCCGCGCGTACCCATACCCGCTTCCCACGATTATCCCCAGCGCGGCCGGCTTCCCGCACCGGTCCGTATCGACCCGGTCGGCCAGCCTCAGCAGCGTCTTCGCGCCGTCGTCGACCCGGCTGGCCCCAAGCTTGATCTCGAACGCCGCCCACCGGCCGGGTCCGGCGTCTACGATGGCGTCCACCTCCAGCCCCGTGTTGTCGCGGTAGTGGTACAGGTCTGCGCCGCTCGCCTGGGCGTAGACGCGGAGGTCCCGCACGACCATCGACTCGAAGAGTAGGCCGAACCACTCGAAGTCGCGCAGCAGGTGTTCGGGAGTGGCGCTCAAGGCCGCCACGGCAAGCGACGGATCGGTGAAGTGCCGTTTCGCGGCAGTCCGAAGCCGCGAACGCGAACGCAGGTGTGGGGCCCAGGGCGGCTGGTCCTCCACGATCATGAGGCGCTCAAGAGCGGTCATGTAGGAGCGGGCCGTGTGGTTGGTGAGGTGCCGGTCCGGCCCGCCGGCGTCGCGGGCCAGCGTGGACATGCTCGAGCAGGTGGCGACGTTGCGGCCCAGGGACTGAAGGAAGCGCCCGACTCGGGCCGGATCCCTGTCCGATCCGTCCACCCGCCGGATATCGGTCCGGCAGACCTCGCCAAGGTAGTCCCGGTTCTCGGCCATGGCGTCTTCTGCGGAGAGGGGCGGGTCCTCGTCCGACGATCCCAGATGCCGCGGCCATCCCCCCACGCACACGAGATCCGCCAGTCGACGCACCGACAGCTGAGCCGCCGTGCTCGGCACCGGATCACCCGCCAGCAGCCGCCGGAGTGAAACCGCTCCCGTCGAGCGCCCCAGTTCGAAGAGCGACATCGGCCGTAGGCGGAGTCTCCCGATCCTTCCCGCCCCGGTGTGCCGCGTAATGTCGTCGGGCGGGACCGCCGACCCCGTGAGGATGAAATGACCCCGGCCCGGACGCCCATCGACCGCGTGCCGTACACGGTTCCATATGTCGGGCACGAGCTGCCATTCGTCGATCAGCCGCGGCGATGCGCCCTCCAGCAGGAATCCGGGATCGACCGCAGCCGCCCTTCGTGCCGACGGCTCGGCATCGAGCATGACGCTGCTGGCCGCGACCTGCGTAGCCATGACCGTTTTCCCGCAGGCTCGGGGCCCTTCGATCAGGACCGCCCCCGACCGGGCGAGGCGCCGCTTCAGTTCGGCGTCCGCCACGCGGGGCCAGTACTTCCGGGGGACGGGACCGTAGGACGCCTTCGGAGGGGGTTCCCTCACGTGGTGGCGCGAGGGGATGTCGGGAGGGGGGGTCGGTTTTGGGGTCATGGGTTGCGGGGATGGACGTGTCACGTGCATCATGATAGTCACTCAATGACAACAATGCAATGTCATCAATATCATGCTTGCAATGCTTATGACGACAAAATCGCAACATCAGATTGTCCCCGCCGTGGCACTTGGGATCGCTCCGCTGGGGCCGGCCGCGGTCGACATGGACCGCCGCACCGCTGCACCCGCTGTCGAGACAAGCTGGCGATGGCCGGACGGACGGAGACCGGAGCCGGGTGGCCGCGCAGGCCAGCGGAGGCGGTTGGAAAAGGAATCGGTTCCCGTCCACCCATCCAGCGCCGTGCAACCTTCCGCTTCCTTCTCCCGTCCTGTATGAGATCGCCCGAGCGGCTGCCCGTCACTCACCCAGGCAACGCTGGCGATCACCCCCACCCCGGAATCGCACAGCCCCCCGCAGGGGATTGCAAGAATCGAGAGAAACCGATGACGAAGCACCGCTACAATAGAAACCCGGGAAGGGCAGGTCCGACCCTGCTGTTCCTGTCGCTCGCCCTGACCCTGACACCCCCCACCCCCCTCC
>VXOC01000266.1 GCA_009840215.1 Gemmatimonadota bacterium
GAGGCCGACCGTTTGGCGCGTCTGGTGCGCGGGGGGGGGCTGGGCGGGGCGGTGTGCTCGGCCGCCGAGGCGGCACGGGTGAGGGAGACCATGGGATCCGACGCCCGCATCGTGACTCCGGGCATCCGTCTCGCCGGCGACCGGGTCCACGATCAGCGCCGTGTCCGCACGGCGAGCGAGGCCTTCGCGGCGGGTGCCACGCACATCGTCGTCGGCCGTCCCGTCACGCGGGCCACGGACCCGGCCGCCGCCTTCGCGCGCTTCGCCGCCGATGCGCGGGGCGAACGTTGACCCGGTGGTGATTCCCGTCCCCTATTCTCCCCTTCCATGAAACTCCACGACTCACTCACGCGCCAGACCCGCCCCTTCGAACCGCTGCGGGCCGGACGCGTAGCCGTTTACGGGTGCGGTCCCACCGTCTACGACTTCGCGCACATAGGGAATTTCCGCACCTTCGCCGTCTACGATCTTCTCCACCGCCACCTGCGCTGGCGCGGCCACGAGGTCGACTTCCTGGTGAACTTCACCGATGTCGACGACAAGACCATCACCGGCGCGGCCGGCGCGGGCCTGCCCCTGGGCGAGCACACCGAGACCTTCGTCAAGGCCTTTCTGGACGATGCCGGAACCCTCGGCTTCCTTCCCTTCTCCAGTCACCCGCGGGCCACCGCCCATATCCCCGCGATGGTGGCCTTCGTCGAGCGGCTCGTGGAGCAGGGCAGCGCCTACCTCGCGCCGGACGGTTCGGTCTACTACGCGGTGGCCTCCTTTGACGACTACGGGCGCCTGTCCGGAAAGGGCGGGGAAGAGGATGCGGCGCGCGCCCGGATCGACGCGGAGGACTTCGACAAGCGCGACCCGCGGGATTTCGCACTCTGGAAGCCGGCCCAGCCCGTCGACCGCGAGGTCGGCGCGGTGTGGGACTCGCCCTGGGGTCCGGGCCGCCCGGGGTGGCACCTCGAGTGCTCGGTCATGGCGACGTCGCTGCTCGGCGACACGATCGACATCCACATGGGCGGCGAGGATCTCCTCTTCCCCCACCACGAGAACGAGATCGCGCAGTCGGAGGCGGCGACCGGACAGCCCTTCGCGCGGTTCTGGGTGCACGTCAAGCACCTCAAGGTCGACGCCCGCAAGATGTCGAAGTCCCTGGGCAACTTTCACACGGTGCGGGAGCTTCTGAACGAGGGCTACGACCCCGCCGCGATCCGCTGGACCCTCCTCTCGGCCCACTACCGGAGCGAGCTCAACTTCACCCGCGACGGCCTCGACGACGCCACGGCCTCGGTGCAGCGACTCCTGGACTTCCGGCGCCGGGTGCGTGACGCCTCGACCGCGACCGGTGGCGGCGGGGGGCTGGCCGCGCTCGCCGGCGAGCACCTGGGCGCATTCGGCCGCGCGCTCGACGACGACCTCAACGTTCCTCGCGCCCTCGCCGCGCTCTGGACGCTGGTCAGGGAGGTGAACACGGAGCTGGACGACGCGGGAGGCAAAATGGCCGGCGAAGACCGCGATGCCGTGCTCGACGCGTTGGCCGGGATGGATGCCGTGCTGGGCGTTCTCGATCTGGCCGAGGCGTCCCGGACGGTGGCCGGTGCCGACGAGGAACGGGTGCGGGCCCTGGTCGACGCCCGCGAACAGGCACGCGCCGACCGCGACTTCGCCACCGCCGACCGGATCCGCGACGAGCTGGCGGCAGAGGGGATCAGGCTGGAGGACACCCCGCAGGGCACCCGCTGGACCCGCGTGCGCACGGGGCCGTAGTCGCGGAACGCACGAACGGCAGCGTCTTCTCGGCTTCACCCGCGTGCGGAACGGCGACGCGTGTACGGCTCACGAGGGCCTTCCGCCCGCCCTCCCCAAACGCCACCTTTCGGGTCCGCTGACGTAGCTCAGTTGGTAGAGCAGCTGATTTGTAATCAGCAGGTCCGGGGTTCGAGTCCCCGCGTCAGCTTGTTGTTCCGGGCCCGTCCGGTGGGTGGGCCGGGTCCGGCGTCCGCAGGTGTCTGCCGCACTCTCCCGACAGGTTCGTCCGGACGGTTCTGGACGGTCGCCCGAAACGTCGCCCAGTCGCTGTTGATCCCCACCGGCAAAACAGTTATCTTCCTTTGCTCGTTTCCATCCGAGCCCGAGAGACGCGCGGCCAGCCTGGCGGGCGGGGTGGGAACGTGTTTTTTGGTGGGGTACCGAAGCGGCCAACCGGGGCAGACTGTAAATCTGCTGGCGAATGCCTACGGAGGTTCGAATCCTCCCCCCACCATGGGCAGGCCTGACGGGGGAGATTCGACAGCCCCCGGACGATTGCGGGAGTAGCTCAGTTGGCTAGAGCATCAGCCTTCCAAGCTGAGGGTCGCCGGTTCGAGTCCGGTCTCCCGCTCTGGGTCCGGTCACGGGAAGCGACGCGCGGCCGAACCGGAAGTGAGGTGCTCTGGTAGCTCAGTGGTAGAGCGCTTCCTTGGTAAGGAAGAGGTCGCGGGTTCAATCCCCGCCCAGAGCTTGGCGGGGCGGGAAGAGCCCCGCCGGCAACGCTTTGGCAGCAACTGGAACTCAAAACACGAACCAGTGGGGCCGCCGGACGCGGGCCCCTGAACCCAACACGGAGCAAGAATGGCGAAGGAGACCTTCGAGCGAACGAAGCCGCACGTGAACGTGGGGACGATTGGCCACGTGGACCACGGGAAGACGACCTTGACGGCGGCGATCACGATGGCGCAGGCGAAGAAGTTCGGCGGGGACGCGGTGGAGTTCGACGAGATCGACAAGGCGCCGGAGGAGCGGGAGCGGGGCATCACGATCGCGACGGCGCACGTGGAGTACGAGACGGCGAACCGGCACTACGCGCACGTGGACTGTCCGGGCCACGCGGACTACGTGAAGAACATGATCACGGGCGCGGCTCAGATGGACGGAGCGATCCTGGTGGTGAGCGCGGCGGACGGCCCGATGCCGCAGACGCGCGAGCACATCCTGCTGGCGCGGCAGGTGAACGTGCCGCACATCGTGGTCTTCCTGAACAAGGTGGACATGGTGGACGACGAGGAGCTGCTTGAGCTGGTGGAGCTGGAGGTTCGGGAGCTGCTGAGCGAGTTCGACTTCCCCGGAGACGACCTGCCGGTGGTGATGGGGAGCGCGCTGCACGCGCTGGAGGCCGGTGGCGAGGGCGAGGCGGGCGCGTGCATCGACGAGCTGATGGATGCGATCGACACGTACATTCCGCAGCCGGAGCGCGACATCGACAAAGCGTTCCTGATGCCGGTGGAGGACGTGTTCTCGATCACGGGCCGGGGCACGGTGGCGACGGGCCGGATCGAGCGCGGGGTGATCCACAAGGGTGACACGGTGGAGATCGTCGGGATGGGAGAGGACCGCAAGACGGTGGTGACGGGGGTGGAGATGTTCCGCAAGATCCTGGAGCAGGGCCAGGCGGGAGACAACGCGGGGCTGCTGCTGCGGGGTGTGGGCAAGACGGAGATCAGCCGGGGCCAGGTGCTGGCGATACCGGGATCGATCACGCCGCACACGAAGTTCAAGGCGGAGGTGTACGTGCTGACGAAGGAGGAGGGGGGCCGTCACACGCCGTTCTTCCACGGGTACCGTCCGCAGTTCTACTTTCGCACGACGGACGTGACGGGTTCGGCGATGCTGCCCGACGGGGTGGAGATGGTGATGCCGGGGGACAACGTGCAGATGGAAGTGGAGCTGATCACGCCGATCGCGATGGACGAGGAGCTTCGCTTCGCGATCCGGGAAGGCGGCCGGACCGTGGGCGCCGGCGTCGTCACCGCCATCATCGAGTAGAGTCAGCCTGGGAGAGGAACCATGTCACGGATAGCCGGCGCGAGGGATTTCGTTCAGGAGTGCGTCGTGGAGATGGAGCGGGTCACCTGGCCCGACCGGGAACAGCTCCGCAACGCCACCTGGGTGGTCATCCTGTTCACGATTCTGCTCACGCTGGTCATCTGGATCATGGACATGGTTTCCGGCCTGGTCATCGTCGAGTTCATCATGGGGATCTTCGGGGCTTGAGCGTGGAGGAACGCTGGTACGCGGTTCAGACGCAGGCCCGGCACGAGAACCGGGTACGGCGGCTGATTCAGCAGGAGATCGACCGGAATCCCGTCACCGCGCGGGAGATCCGCGAAGTCCTGGTGCCCACGCACGAGGTCGTCGAGATCCGGCGCGGCAAGCGGGTGCCGGTCACCAAGCCGTTGTACCCGGGGTATGTGCTGGTGCGAATGGTCCTCAACGAGCGGACCGAACACGCAATCTCCGCCATGAAGGGGGTGCGGTTCGTGAGCCAGGGCGGGGACCCCCAGCCGGTCCGGGAAGAGGATATGAACCGGATCATGGGGATCGAAGTCGAGGAAGAGACCGGTGTCCGGGACGAGATCCCCTTCCGTCCCGGCCAGGTCGTCGAAGTCATACAGGGACCGTTCACGGACTTTTCCGGAACGGTTCAGGAAGTCTACCCCGAAAAGGGCAAGGTCAAGGTCGAGGTATCCCTCTTCGGCCGGCCGACGTCCGTGGAGCTGGACTTCACCCAGTTGCGAGGTTTCTAGAAATGGCAAAAGCTCCGAAGAAGAGAGTCCTCGGGTTCATCAAGCTGCAGATCGTCGCAGGACAGGCGAATCCGGCGCCGCCGGTGGGGCCCGCACTGGGCCAGCACGGCGTGAACATCATGGACTTCTGCAAGCAGTTCAACTCGAGGACCCAGCAGCAGGCGGGGACGCTGATCCCCGTCGAGATCACGGTCTACGCGGACCGCTCCTTCACCTTCATCACCAAGACGCCGCCGGCGTCCTTCCTCATCAAGAAGACGCTGGGACTGGAGAAGGCGTCGTCGGAGCCGCACGTCGACAAGGTGGCCACGCTGTCGGTGGCCCAGGTGCGGGAGATCGCCGAGGCGAAGATGCCCGATCTCAATACGGAAGACATCGTGTCGGCCATGAGGATGATCAAGGGCACGGCACGGGCGATGGGGATCGAAGTGGACGGGGAGCTTACCGCCTGACGGAGGATAGCGTGCCAAAACGCAGCAAAAAATACACGGGGGCGCGGGAATCGTACGACCGGCTCGTCCGGCAGTCGCCGCAGGAAGCGCTCGGGCAGGTGAAGGAAATGGCCTTCGCGAGCTTCGACGAGAGCATCGATGTCGCCACCCACCTGGGCGTCGACCCGCGACGGGCCGACCAGGTGGTCCGCGGCACGGTCGTTCTGCCCCACGGGACCGGGAAGTCCCCCAGGGTGCTGGCGATCTGCCAGGGCGACAAGGAGGCCGAGGCCGAGGAGGCCGGCGCGGATTACGTCGGAACCGAGTACGTGGACCGCATCAAGGGCGGATGGCTGGACTTCGACGTGTGCGTGGCCACTCCCGACCTGATGCGCATGGTCGGGCCGCTCGGGCGCATCCTCGGTCCCCGTGGCCTGATGCCCACACCGAAGGCCGGCACCGTGACCTTCGACGTGGGCCGTGCGGTCGCCGAGATCAAGGCGGGCAAGATCGAGTACCGCGTGGACAAGACCGGCAACCTGCACGCGCCGATCGGCAGGGTGTCGTTCGAGCTGGACCTTCTCACCGAGAACCTCGGCGCATTCATGGCGTCGGTGCTCAGGGCCAAGCCCGCGGCCGCGAAGGGCACCTACGTCAAGAGCGTCACCGTGTCGAGCACGATGGGGCCCGGTGTGCACGTCGACCCCAACAGCTTCACGCGGAGCGGCTGACATGACCAGGGAAGAGAAACAAGCCTTCGTCGCGGAATTCCAGGAACGGCTCGGACGGGCCGAGGCCTTCTTCCTCACGGACTTCACCGGACTGAACGTGCAGGCCATGACCAGCCTCCGCAGCCAGCTGAAGAAGTCCGGCGCCGAATACCTGGTGGTCAAGAACCGCCTGGTGAAGCGTGCGCTGGAGGACACCGCGATCCCCGACATCTCGCGGTTCCTCGAAGGTCCCACGGGCGTCGTGTTCGGCGACGACGATGTGGTGGCCGCGGCGAAGACCGTGACCGACTTCGCGAAGGAGAACGGGGACAGGCCGGTCTTCAAGGTCGGCGTTCTCGACACGACTGTGCTCGACGCGGCGCAGATCGATCGAGTCGCCACCCTGCCGCCCCGGGAAGAGCTTCTGTCGCAGGTGGCGGGGGTCCTGAGCGCCCCGATGTCGGCGCTCGTTGGCGCAATGTCGGGCAAGCTGCAGGAGATGGCGGGCCTCGTGGACGCGCTCCGCGGGGAACGCGAGTCGGAATAGAGCGTGAGTTGACCCAGAACGCCCGGCGGAACCGGGCGAAATCCAAGGAGGAAAACAGAGAATGGCTATGAACCAGGAAGAACTTCTCGAGACCTTCGGCAACATGACGGTGATCGAGCTCTCGGAGTTCGTGGAAGCCTTCAAGACCCGTTTCAACGTGACCGCTGCCGCGGGGCCCGTCATGGCGATGCCTGGAGCGGCCGGCGCCGAAGAGGCCGCCGCCGAGGAACAGGACGAGTTCGATGTCGTGCTCGAGTCCTTCGGGTCCAAGAAGATCCAGGTCATCAAGGTCATCCGGCAGATCACCAGCCTCGGCTTGAAGGAAGCCAAGGAACTGGTCGACAAGGCACCGAGCCCGGTGAGGGAAGGGGCCAGCAAGGACGAGGCCGAAGACATCAAGAGCAAGCTCGAAGAAGTCGGCGCTACCGTCATCGTCAAATAGGTGCGCCCCGCCGAAAAACGGTTGCGGTCCCCGAAGGCGGCCGGGACCGGACCGATCGGGGTGTCGGGCCCGGGTTCACGGTCGGCGTGTATCCTCTCGCCGGCCCCGCGCGCGCCCATATGCCGCGACTCACGTCCCTTGGATCCCGTGCGCCGCGCCGCACCCGGCGTGTGCGCGGGTTCATCCATGGACTGCTAACCAACATGGGGGATTGGTTCATTGGCTAGTCAGAACGGTACCATCGAGGCGGCCCGGCCCGTCGTGAGCTTCGCGAAGCTCCACGCGGCCATGCCCATGCCCAACCTGCTGGATGTCCAGACGCGCTCCTTCGGGAAGCTCGTGGACACGGAAAGATCCGAGGCCGAGACGTGGGGCTTCTGCCTCGATCGCGTCTTCGAGGACATCTTCCCCGTCACCGACGTGAACGGGGATCTGTCCCTGGAGTACGTCGCCTGCCAGCTGGGTGAACCGAAGTACTCCGTCGAGGAGTGCATCGAACGCGACATGACCTTCGCGGCGCCGCTCAAGGCGACGCTCCGCCTGGTCATCTGGGAGAAGGCGGGAAGAAAGAAGCGCCAGGCCGACACGATCATCGAGAAGGAGGTCTACCTCGGAGATCTTCCGCTGCTCACCAGTCTGGGGACCTTCATCATCAACGGGGCCGAGCGGGTTGTGGTCAGCCAGCTGCACCGCTCTCCCGGCGTGGTGTTCGAAGAGGACATCCACCCCAACGGCGCCCGCCTCAACAAGGCGCGGATCATCCCCTTCCGCGGGTCCTGGGTCGAGTTCACCATCGACATCAACGACATCTGCTACGTCCATATCGACAAGAAGAAGAAGTTCCCGGCCACGGCCCTGCTGCGTGCCTTCGGTTACGGAAACGATGCCGAGATCTACCGGCTCTTCTTCGAGGCGCGGCCCACGGCGATACCGGGTCCGGACGACGACGCCCGCGAGCTTCTGGGACTGGTCGTCGCGGAAGAGGTGGTCGATCCCGAAACGGGGGAAATCCTCATCGACGAGGGGACCGAGCTACAAGAGGACGAAGTGCTTCTTCTGCAGCGCGGCGGCATCGACGAGGTCAGGGTCTACAAGTCGCTCCAGGAAGGTCAGGGCGGCCGCCCCGGCGAAAGCCCCATCGTCAAGAACACGATCAGGAAGGACCCCACCGGCAGCGAGGAGGAGGCGCTCAACGCGATCTACTCGCTGCTCAGGCCCGGCGAGGCGCCCAACATGGCCACCGCGCGCGCGGCCCTGGACCGCGTTTTCTTCGATCCGCGCCGCTACGACCTGGGCCGGGTCGGGCGCTACAAGATCAACCAGCGGCTGGGACTGGATGTCGCGGCGACCGAATCGGTGCTCACGAAGGAGGACTTCGTCGAGATTCTCCGGTACCTCATCGAGCTCAGCGAGGGCAGGGGACGGATCGACGACATCGACCACCTGGGGAACCGGCGTGTGCGCACGGTCGGCGAGCTGATCGCGAACCAGTTCTCGGTCGGCCTCTCGCGCATGGCCCGTCTGGTCAAGGAGCGCATGTCGATCAACACCGACCCGAAGAAGATCAACATCGACGACCTGGTCAACGCCCGCACGGTGTCGGCCGTGATCCAGGCGTTCTTCGGCTCTTCGCAGCTCAGCCAGTTCATGGACCAGACGAACCCCCTGGCCGAGCTGACCCACAAGCGGCGGCTCTCGGCGCTTGGACCGGGCGGACTGACGCGCGAACGCGCGGGGTTCGAGGTCCGCGACGTGCACTACTCGCACTACGGCCGCATGTGCCCCATCGAGACGCCGGAAGGTCCCAACATCGGCCTGATCACGTCGCTCACCACCTATTCGCGGGTCAACGACCTGGGGTTCGTGGAGACGCCCTACCGCAAGGTCGTCGACGGCAGGGTGACCGGCGAGATCGCCTGGCTGTCCGCGAACGAGGAACAGGAGGCCACGATCGCGCAGGCCAACGCGCCGCTCACGCCCGATGGACATTTCGAGAACGAGTACGCCCTCTGCCGGCGCCGCGGGGACTTCCCGCTCGAGACACCGGAGCGGATCGACTACATCGACGTCGCGCCCGACCAGCTCGTATCCGTGGCGGCCGCGATGATCCCGTTCCTGGAACACGACGACGCCAACCGGGCTCTGATGGGCTCGAACATGCAGAGGCAGGCGGTCCCGCTGCTGTACACCGACTCGCCCCTCGTCGGGACGGGTCTCGAGGAGAAGGTGGCCAGGGACTCCGGAGCGGTGATCACGGCCCGCCGCAACGGCAAGATCGTGCGCGCGACCGCCGACGAGATCGTGGTGGACACCGGCATCAAGAAGGGCGCGTCCCGGAAGCCGCTGGCCAAGCTGGCCCAGTTCGACCGCTACCGGCTCAAGAAGTTCTGGCGGACCAACCAGGACACGGCCATCAACCAGCGGCCGCTCGTCAAGTCGGGGACGAAGGTCAGCGAGGGTGACATCGTCGCCGACGGCCCGTCGACGGACCGCGGCGAACTGGCGCTGGGACGCAACGTCCGCGTGGCCTTCATGCCCTGGTACGGGTACAACTTCGAGGACGCCATCGTGATCTCGGAGCGGCTGGTCCGCGACGACCTCTTCACCTCGATCCACATCCAGGAGCTTGAGCTCCACGTCCGCGACACCAAGCGCGGTATGGAGGAAATCACGCGCGAGATCCCCAACGTCGCCGAGGAGAACCTGCTGGACCTGGACGAGCGCGGCATCGTGCGCATCGGGGCCCGGGTCAAGAGCGGCGACATCCTCTGCGGCAAGATCACGCCGAAGGGCGAGACCGAGCTGTCCCCCGAGGAGAAGCTGCTGACCGCGATCTTCGGGGAGAAGGCGAAGGACGTGAAGGACTCCTCGCTGCGCATGTCTCCCGGCATGATCGGGACGGTCATCGACGTGAAGATCTTCTCGCGCCGCATCGACGATCCGCTCCTGGAGCGGGAACACGGTGCGCGCATCGGCGAGCTGCGCCGGGAGGAGCGGGAGGAGATTCAGCGGATCATCGAGGCTCGCGACGAAGAGCTGCGGAGCCTTCTGACCCGGCCCCGCAACCAGACGATCGCACTCTGCCTCAAGAAGGGCACCGTCGAGCCGTTCCTCGAGGAGGGGACGAAGGTGAACGCCGCCCTGCTCAGGAACGTTCGGCTGGCCGAGGTCGATCTCGCGACCCTGAAGGTGCGCAACCAGGCCGTGAACGAGAAGATCCGCCTGCTGATCGACGAGGCCAAGAAGCGAACCGAACGGGTTCGGGAACGTACGGAGGAACAGATCGACAAGGTGTTCCAGCCCGATGAACTGCCGCCCGGCGTGGTTCAGCTGGTCAAGGTCTATATCGCCGAGAAGCGCAAGATCTCGGTGGGGGACAAGATGGCCGGCCGGCACGGCAACAAGGGCATCATCGCGAGGATCGCGCCTCAGGAGGACATGCCCTGTCTGCCCGACGGTTCCTCGGTGGACATCGTGTTGAACCCGCTCGGCGTGCCGTCGCGCATGAACGTGGGTCAGATTCTGGAGACCCACCTGGGGTGGGCCGCGGACAACCTGGGCTTCGAAGCCAAGACGCCGGTCTTCCAGGGGGCCTCCGAAGACGAGATCGCTGTGCTGTTGAAGCTGGCGGGGTTGAAGTGGGCGGTTTCCAGCCTGAACGCCGGTCTGGAGTGGCCGCTCGAGACGGACGACTACCAGCACCTCCTTGAAGCGGTGCAGTCGCACCCGGACGCGGGCCGGATCGAGAGTGTCGGTACCGGCAACGGGTCCAACGGCGACGGAGTGTCGTCGCTGGTCGGCATCGGCAAGAGCCTCGACAGCTACCTGCGCGACGCCACCGGGCCCGAGGCAACCGAGGTATTGCGGAGCGTTCGCGATTTCGTGGTCCGGGCCGGCGCACGCATCGCCGGGAAACGGGGCCGGCAACTCAGGGAGATGTTCCCGGCCATCGGAGCCCTGGTGCTCGGCGAACTGGCTGACGGCGGGCTCGAGGCGGCGGTGCGGGAGCTGCTGTCGGCGGGCGAAATCCTCCCCAACGGAAAGCTCTGGCTCCGGGACGGGCGGAGCGGCGAGCGGTTCAGATTCCCGATCACGGTGGGCGTGATCTACATGCTCAAGCTGTCGCATCTGGTCGACGACAAGATCCACGCCCGCAGCATCGGCCCGTATTCGCTGGTGACCCAGCAGCCCCTGGCCGGCAAGGCGCAGTTCGGTGGACAGCGCTTCGGCGAAATGGAGGTCTGGGCGCTCGAGGCGTACGGAGCCGCGCACACGCTGCAGGAAATCCTGACCGTCAAGTCCGACGACGTGACGGGGCGGTCGAAGGTCTACGAGGCGGTGGTGAAGGGGGACAACCTGCCGAAGCCGGGCATTCCCGAGTCCTTCAACGTTCTGGTCAAGGAACTGCAGGCCCTGGGACTGACCGTGGAACTCGGCGAGGAGGAGTGAGGGCAATGAGAGCAATCGCGCAAACCGCAATGGAGCGGAGTAGAACATGATCGACTTTCCCCGCGCCAAGGAACCCCGTCTGACGGACTTCGACTACATCCGCATCCGGATCGCGTCGCCCGAGGACATCCGCGAGTGGTCGTACGGCGAGGTGACCAAGCCGGAGACCATCAACTACCGCTCGTTCAAGCCCGAGCCGATGGGACTCTTCTGCCAGCGCACCTTCGGTCCGGTGAAGGACTGGGAGTGCTCCTGCGGCAAGTACAAGCGCATCCGCTTCCGCGGCATCGTCTGCGACCGGTGCGGCGTGGAGGTCACGCTGTCGAAGGTGCGCCGCGAGCGCATGGGCCACATCGAGCTGGCGGTTCCCGTCTGCCACATCTGGTTCTTCAAGACCCTGCCGAGCCAGCTCGGGTACCTCCTGGGCATGACCCTGAAGGACCTCGAGAAGGTGATCTACTACGCGGCGTACGTCGTCACCCATCCGGGCAACCAGGATGTGGAGTTCCTGGAACTGCTGGACGAGGACGAGTATTACGACCTCCGCGTGAAGGCCCGCGCCGAAGAGGATGAGGACTTCGTGGCCGAGATCGGGGCGGAGGCGGTGAGGACGCTGCTCAAGCGGCTCGATACGCCCGAGGCTCCGGTGGCTGACCAGAACAGGGACGGCAAGGGACTCGACCGGCTCGCCGCCTGGCTGCGCGAGGAGATCAGGACCGAGACGTCGCAGCACCGCAAGAAGAAGAAGCTGCGGCGGCTCAAGGTGGTGGATGCGATTCGCAATTCGGGGGACACGCCGGACAAGCGCAACAGGCCCGAGTGGATGGTGCTGGACGTCATTCCCGTCATTCCCCCCGACCTGCGGCCGCTGGTGCCCCTGGACGGGGGACGGTTCGCGACCTCCGACCTGAACGACCTCTACCGGCGCGTCATCAACCGCAACAACCGGCTCAAGAAGCTGATCGAGATGCGGGCGCCCGAGGTCATCCTCAGGAACGAGAAGCGGATGTTGCAGGAGTCGGTGGACGCGCTCTTCGACAACGGGCGGCGCTCCAAGGCGATCCGCGGCCGGGGCAAGCGGCCGCTCAAGTCGCTCTCCGACATGCTGAAGGGTAAGCAGGGCCGGTTCCGGCAGAACCTGCTCGGCAAGCGCGTGGACTACTCGGGCCGTTCGGTGATCGTGGTGGGTCCCGAACTCAAGCTGCACCAGTGCGGGCTGCCGAAGGCGATGGCGGTGGAGCTGTTCAAGCCCTTCATCATCCACGAGCTGGAGAAGCGGGGCGAGGCGGAGACGGTCAAGCGCGCCAAGAAGATCGTCGAGCAGGACGATCCGAAGGTGTACGAGGTGCTCGAGGACATCATCCGCGACCACCCCGTCCTCCTCAACCGGGCCCCGACGCTGCACCGGATCGGGATCCAGGCCTTCGAGCCGGTCCTGGTCGAGGGGAAGGCGATCCGGATCCACCCCCTGGTGTGCGCGGCCTTCAACGCCGACTTCGACGGAGACCAGATGGCGGTACACCTGCCGCTGTCCTACGAGGCGCAGCTGGAGGCCCGGGTCCTCATGCTGTCGAGCAACAACGTGCTCCTGCCCTCGAACGGCCGGCCGGTGGCGTCGCCGACCCAGGACATGGTGATCGGTTCCTACTTCCTCACCAAGCCGCCGCTCGAAATCGCCGACCTGGAGCCGCAGGCGAACGACACGCAACAGCCCCGGCAGATCCGCGACTGGGCCAACGAGCGGCTCGAGGAACTCTACGCGGATGCGCCGCGCTTCTCGAGCCACGGACAGGTGGAAATGGCGCAGGCGCTGGGGCAGGTGGAGTTTTCGACGCCCTGCTGGTACTGGGTGCCGGCCCACGGTGACCCGCGCGACCAGGTTGCCCATCGCCCGGCGCGCTGGGAGCGGACCACCGCCGGCCGGGTTCTCTTCAACTCGATCATTCCCGAGCCGATCGGCTTTCTGAACCAGACCTTCGGCAAGAAGCAACTCGGCGACCTCGTCTTCCAGTGCTTCACCGAGGCCGGGCTCGCGGCCACGACCGAATTCCTCGATCACCTCAAGGATTTCGGCTTCCGCTATGCGACCATGGGCGGTGTTTCGGTCGGGGTCGACGACCTCGAGGTCCCCCCCGAGAAGTCCGAACTGCTGGAGGACGCGACCGGCGAGGTCGCCCGGTTCCAGAACGCGTACGCAGCGGGGTATATCTCCAACGGGGAGCGTTACAACAAGATCATCGACACCTGGACCCACGCCAACAACGACGTGGCCGACGCGATGGTCCAGCACCTGGAGCGCTCCAAGGGAGGCTTCAACCCGGTCTACATGATGATGACCTCGGGCGCCCGCGGGAACCGCGACCAGATGCGCCAGCTGGCGGGCATGCGCGGCCTGATGGCCAAGCCCCAGAAAAAGCTGACCGGCGGCATCGGCGAGATCATCGAGAGCCCGATCCGGTCCAACTTCCGCGAGGGGCTCAGCGTGGTGGAGTACTTCATCTCGACGCACGGAGCCCGCAAGGGGCTGGCCGACACCGCGCTCAAGACCGCGGACGCCGGGTACCTGACGCGGCGCCTGGTGGACGTCGCTCAGGACGTGACGATCTCGGAGGACGACTGCGGCACCTTCCAGGGACTGGAGATGAGCGCGCTCAAGGAGGGCGAGGACATCGTCGAGCCGCTGGCCGATCGCATTGCGGGGAATGTGGCGCTCGACAGCGTCTACGACCCCATCGACGGCGAGTTGATTCTCGCGGCCGCCGAGATGATCAGCGAGGAGGCGGCCGAGGCCATTGAGAACGCGGGGATCCAGTCGGTCAAGATCCGCTCGGTCCTCACCTGTGACACCGAGCGGGGGATCTGCCGCATGTGCTACGGGCGCAACCTGGCCACCATGGGACCCGTAGACATCGGCGAGGCCGTCGGCATCCTGGCCGCCCAGTCGATCGGTGAGCCGGGGACTCAGCTTACCCTCCGTACCTTCCACATCGGCGGCACCGCGGCGCGCATTGCCGCCCAGAACCAGCGCAAATCCAAGATCGCCGGCGTCATCGGCCTGGAGAGGGTCTCATTGGTGGAGGACCGGGAAGGGAACCGGATCATCACCTCGCGTGAGGGGAAGATCGTGATCCAGACGCGGGAAGGGCAGGTGCGCAGCCGGCTCGCGGTCCCCTACGGAGCGGAGATTCACGTCTCGGAGGGCGACTCGATCAAGGCTGGGGACCTCCTCTTCAGCTGGGATCCGTACTCGGAACCCATCGTCGCCGACGCCGTGGGCTTCCTGCACTTCGAGGACATCGTCGAGGAGCAGACGGTCCGCGAAGAGCTCGACGAGTCGACCGGACGCCGCCAGATGATGGTCATCGAGGACAGGGACAAGAAGCTGCATCCCGCGATCCAGATCCGGAGCGGCGAGTCCCCCACCAGCGAGGTCGTGAAGGAATTCATCATTCCGGTGGGAGCTCAGCTCATGTGCGCCCACGGAGATCCCATCCATCCGGGGGACAAGATCGCCAAGATCGGGCGCGAGGTGTACAAGACGCGCGACATCACGGGCGGCCTGCCCCGGGTTGCGGAGCTTTTCGAGGCCAGGCGCCCGAAGGACCCGGCCATCATCACCGAGATCGACGGCCTGGTGTCCTTCGGCCCCATCAAGCGCGGCAAACGGCGCGTCATCGTGACCCCGAAGCAGGGACAGCGGCGCGAATACGACGTGCCCGTCGGGAAGCACATGCGGGTCCACCAGGGTGACCAGGTACGCGCCGGCGACCGCCTCTCCGAGGGCCCGATCAACCCGCACGACATCCTCAAGATCCAGGGACCGCGCAAGGTCCAGGAGTACCTGCTGAACGAGATCCAGGAGGTCTACCGGCTTCAGGGCGTCAAGATCAACGACAAGCACATCGGCGTGATCGTGCGCCAGATGCTGCAGAAGGTCCGCGTCGTCGATCCCGGGGACACCGGCCTGCTGGAGGGCGAACACGTCGACCGGGTGGCATTCCGCCTCGTGAACGACGAGGTGCGCGACGAGAACGCGAGGCGCGCGAAGGAGGAGAAGCCTCCCCTCAAGCCAGCCCGCCAGGAGCCGTTGCTCCTCGGGATCACGAAGGCGAGCCTCACCACCGACTCTTTCATTTCCGCGGCCTCATTCCAGGAGACCACCCGGGTCCTCACCGACGCCGCGGTCCGTGGCGCCAGGGACGACCTGCGGGGACTCAAGGAGAACATCATCATCGGCCACCTGATTCCGGCCGGAACCGGGGTCCACCGCTGGCACGATGTCGAGTTCACGGTCGAGCAGGCCTACTACGACGAGGAGATCCTCCCGCTCACGGCTCCGGGCGAGACCTTGCCGGGGCTGGGGGAGTTGCTGGAAGAGGAGGTGCCGGCGGAGTAGCAGAGGAGACGGAAATCCCGTTCAGGCTCATTTGCTTGGGCAAGACTTCCATTTGACATTCCCCGATATTTTGCTACCTTTTTCAGGCTGTCCAGGAAATCCCTGGAGGGTCGGCCTCCGGGACGGCTCGGGCGCGCTTGAACCCACTTCCAAGCGCGCCCTTGTTCCGCCCGGAGGCTGGTTTTGACGGATCCCCCTTCGGAAGTCACGAGGAACGATTTCGGCTCCCATGCCCACTCTGAACCAGCTGGTGCGGAAGGGGCGCAAGCGGCTTGCCAGGAAGAACAAGTCGCCCGCGCTCCAGAAGAACCCCCAGAAGCGGGGGGTCTGCACCCGTGTGTACACCACCACCCCCAAGAAGCCCAACTCCGCGCTGCGGAAGGTGGCTCGCGTGCGGCTGACCAACGGGTACGAGGTCACGGCGTACATCGGGGGCGAGGGTCACAACCTCCAGGAGCACTCCATCGTGCTGATTCGTGGGGGCCGGGTGCGGGATCTGCCCGGCGTGCGGTATCACATCGTCCGCGGAACGCTCGACACTTCGGGCGTGTCGGTCCGCAAGCAGGGACGGTCGAAGTACGGAGCCAAGCGGCCCAGGTAGGGCGCGCGGATTGGAGTTGACCTGATGAGCCGCCGATCCCGAGCCATGCGCCGCGAGATTCCGGGCGATCCCCGCTTCGGGTCGCCGATCTGCCAGAAGTTCATCAACGGACTGATGCTGAACGGCAACAAGTCGCTGGCCGAAGGGATCTTCTACGAGGCGATGGACATCGTCGAGGAGAAGGCGGGCCAGCCCTCCATCAATGTCTTCCAACAGGCGCTCACCAACGCGAAGCCGGCTCTCGAGGTCAAGAGCCGTCGCGTCGGCGGCGCCACGTACCAGGTCCCCATCGAAGTGAGGCCCGAGCGGCGACAGGCGCTGGCGATCAAGTGGCTGATCGGGTTTTCGCGGAACCGGGGGGAACGAACCATGGCCCAGCGGTTGGCCGGCGAGCTTCTGGCTGCCAGCCGAGGGGAAGGCGCGACCGTAAAAAAGAAGGACGACACGCATCGGATGGCCGAAGCCAACAAAGCCTTTTCGCACTACCGCTGGTAGGCCGTCCGCCCGCAGCCGGCTCCCGAGGGGCCGGCCCGAAGGGAGAGGACCTCCGGCGGGCAGCTGTTTGACAGGCGCAGAACGACGAGAGTTGACGAAATAGAGATATGCCCAGGCTCACACCACTGCCAAAGCTCCGAAATATCGGCATCATGGCGCACATCGATGCCGGTAAGACGACAACGACGGAGCGCATCCTGTTCTACACGGGCAGGCTTCACCGCATGGGCGAAGTCCATGAGGGGGCCGCCGCCATGGACTGGATGGAGCAGGAGCAGGAGCGCGGCATCACGATCACCTCGGCGGCCACCACCGCGTTCTGGCGCCGAAACGATTCGGAGTACCGAATCAACATCATCGACACCCCCGGCCATGTGGACTTCACGGCCGAGGTCGAGCGATCGCTCCGGGTACTGGACGGGGCGGTCGCTGTTTTTTGCGGGGTGGGTGGTGTGGAGCCACAGTCGGAGACGGTGTGGCGCCAGGCCGACCGCTACGGTGTGCCGCGGATCGCCTTCGTCAACAAGATGGACCGGACCGGAGCCGACTTCGAGCGGGTCGTGCGGATGATGCGCGACCGCCTCGGCGCGAACGCCTTCGCGGTGCAGTACCCGCTCGGCGAGGCCGACCTCTTCACCGGCGTGATCGATCTGGTGGCCATGCAGGCGTACGTATGGGACGACGAGCTCGGCGCCACGATCACCGAAGTGGGGATTCCGGACTCGCTCAAGGAGAGGGCGGAGGCGCTCCGGCACGAGTTGATCGAGGCCGCGCTCGAACACCACGACGAGTTCCTGGAGAAGTACCTTCTCGGCGAACAGCTGACGGAGGATGAAACGCGGCAGGCGATCCGCGCGGCCACCGCCTCGGGCGCCTTCTTCCCCGTGTTCTGCGGTTCCGCCTTCAAGAACAAGGGCATCCAGCGCCTGCTCGACGGCGTGATCGACTATCTTCCCTCGCCGCTCGACGTACCGGCGATCGAGGGGCGGCCGCCGCACACCGACCACATCCGCCAGTCGCGCGAGGCCGCCGACGATGCGCCGCTGTCGGCGCTCGCCTTCAAGATCATGACCGACCCCTTCGTGGGGAAGCTGACCTATCTGCGCATCTATTCGGGGTCTCTCCCGAGGGGGAGCCGCGTCTTCAACGCCACGCAATCCCGCAAGGAGCGCGCGGGCCGTCTGCTGCAGATGCACGCCAACAAGCGCGAAGAGCGCGACGAGGTGTACGCGGGCGACATCGCGGCGGTGATCGGCCTCAAGAACGTGCACACGGGCGACACCATCTGCGATCCCGGCCACCCCATCATTCTCGAAGCGATGGACTTCCCGGAGCCGGTGATCTCCGTCGCGATCGAGCCGCGGACCAAGGCCGACCAGGACAAGCTGGGCACCGGCCTGGGCAAGCTCGCGGAGGAAGACCCGACCTTCCGCGTGCACACCGACCCGGAGACCGGGCAGACGATCATCAGCGGGATGGGCGAGCTTCACCTGGAGATCATCGTCGACCGTCTGCGCCGGGAGTTCTCGGTGGACGCGAACGTCGGCCGTCCCCAGGTCGCCTTCCGCGAGACGATCCGGAACGCGACGGAGGCGGTGGTCGGGCGCTTTGTGCGGCAGACGGGCGGCCGGGGCCAGTACGGCCACGTGGTGATCGACATCGAGCCGACCGAATCGGGATCGGGCTTCGTCTTCGAGGACAGGATCAAGGGCGGGACGATTCCGCGAGAGTACATTCCCGCCGTGGAACGGGGCGTGCAGGACGCGCTGCAGTCCGGTGTGGTCGCTGGCTACCCGGTCGTCGATGTCCGGGTCGCGCTCGTGGACGGTTCCTATCACGATGTGGACTCGAGCGAGATGGCCTTCCGGATCGCCGGTTCGCTCGCGCTCAAGGAGGGGCTCCGGAAGTCCGCTCCGGTGATGCTGGAACCGGTCATGGATGTCGAGGTGGTGACGCCGCACGAGTACATGGGCGACCTGATCGGCGACCTTTCGGCCCGCCGCGGCAAGGTGGGCGGAATGACCGACCGGGGCGATGCCCAGGTCATCGGCGCCAGCGTTCCGCTCGGTGAGATGTTCGGATATTCCACGCGGCTGCGTTCCCTGAGCCAGGGACGGGCCGTGTTCACCATGCAGTTTTCGCACTACGACGAAGTCGCCCGGGAGAAGAAGTCCGGGAAGTCCCGGCGCAGGAATGCCGGGCAGGGAGTCCTGGCGGGTGTCTGACGGCCCCGCCGCAACAAACAGCTAACCGAAACACGGAGCAAGAATGGCGAAGGAGACCTTCGAGCGAACGAAGCCGCACGTGAACGTGGGGACGATTGGCCACGTGGACCACGGGAAGACGACCTTGACGGCGGCGATCACGATGGCGCAGGCGAAGAAGTTCGGCGGGGACGCGGTGGAGTTCGACGAGATCGACAAGGCGCCGGAGGAGCGGGAGCGGGGCATCACGATCGCGACGGCGCACGTGGAGTACGAGACGGCGAACCGGCACTACGCGCACGTGGACTGTCCGGGCCACGCGGACTACGTGAAGAACATGATCACGGGCGCGGCTCAGATGGACGGAGCGATCCTGGTGGTGAGCGCGGCGGACGGCCCGATGCCGCAGACGCGCGAGCACATCCTGCTGGCGCGGCAGGTGAACGTGCCGCACATCGTGGTCTTCCTGAACAAGGTGGACATGGTGGACGACGAGGAGCTGCTTGAGCTGGTGGAGCTGGAGGTTCGGGAGCTGCTGAGCGAGTTCGACTTCCCCGGAGACGACCTGCCGGTGGTGATGGGGAGCGCGCTGCACGCGCTGGAGGCCGGTGGCGAGGGCGAGGCGGGCGCGTGCATCGACGAGCTGATGGATGCGATCGACACGTACATTCCGCAGCCGGAGCGCGACATCGACAAAGCGTTCCTGATGCCGGTGGAGGACGTGTTCTCGATCACGGGCCGGGGCACGGTGGCGACGGGCCGGATCGAGCGCGGGGTGATCCACAAGGGTGACACGGTGGAGATCGTCGGGATGGGAGAGGACCGCAAGACGGTGGTGACGGGGGTGGAGATGTTCCGCAAGATCCTGGAGCAGGGCCAGGCGGGAGACAACGCGGGGCTGCTGCTGCGGGGTGTGGGCAAGACGGAGATCAGCCGGGGCCAGGTGCTGGCGATACCGGGATCGATCACGCCGCACACGAAGTTCAAGGCGGAGGTGTACGTGCTGACGAAGGAGGAGGGGGGCCGTCACACGCCGTTCTTCCACGGGTACCGTCCGCAGTTCTACTTTCGCACGACGGACGTGACGGGTTCGGCGATGCTGCCCGACGGGGTGGAGATGGTGATGCCGGGGGACAACGTGCAGATGGAAGTGGAGCTGATCACGCCGATCGCGATGGACGAGGAGCTTCGCTTCGCGATCCGGGAAGGCGGCCGGACCGTGGGCGCCGGCGTCGTCACCGCCATCATCGAGTAGAGGAATACGGGAACCATGGCACGGACACGCAGCACGGGCCCCCCGCCGGCAAAGGCACAGCAGGGGTCGGCAACCAAGGGCATGAGCAACCGGATCCGGATTCGCCTCAAGGCCTTCGACCACTGGGTGGTGGACCAGACGGCTGCCGACATCGTGCGCACCGCTCAGAAGACCGGCGCCACGATTCGCGGGCCGATCCCCCTGCCCACGCGGCGCCAGCGGTGGACCGTGCTGCGTTCGCCCCACATCGACAAGAAGAGCCGGGAGCAGTTCGAGCTGAGGACCCACAAGCGCCTCATCGACATCGTCGAGAGCCGCCCCCAGACCATCGACGCGCTGACGAAGCTCGATCTTCCGGCAGGCGTGGACGTCGAGATCAAGGTGGATTGAACGATGCCAGGACTGATTGGCAGGAAGATCGGGATGACACGGGTCTTCACGGATGCGGGCCGGTCGGTTCCCGTTACCGTGCTCGAGGCGGGACCATGTACCGTGGTTCAGGTCAAGAGCCAAGACTCCGACGGCTACGAGGCGGTCCAGGTCGGGTTCGGCGAGCGGAAGCACAAGCATGCAACCAGACCCGAGCTGGGTCATGCGGCCAAGGCGGGTCTGGACGCGGCGCCCCGTCACCTGCGGGAATTCGCGCCCGAACAGGGAGGCGCCTATGAACCCGGCCAGGAGTTGACGGTAGAGCTGTTCGAGACCGGTCAGATGGTGAAGGTGACCGGGGTCACCAAGGGAAGGGGCTTCCAGGGTGTGGTGAAGCGGTATGGGTTCGCCGGAAGGCCCGCTTCACACGGCCACCCCATGTCCCGCAACCCGGGCTCGATGGGACCGGGCACCGACCCGTCGCGGGTGATCAAGGGCAAGAAGCTTCCCGGCCGCATGGGCGGGAAGAGGAAGACGATCCGCAACGTGGAGGTCGTGCGGATCGATTCGGAGAGGAACCTGCTCTTCATCAGGGGAGGGGTTCCAGGCAGCAGGAACAGCTACGTCCTGATCCGACAATAGGCAGCCCATGAACAGAATCCCCCCGGCATTCGAGCGGCGAGGCATCCAGGCTGGGCCGCTTTGCTCGCCGGTTCACACTGTAAAGACAACATTACAAAATGTCATGTTCAGTATACATATTCTGTCCCTGAGGCTTCGCTCTGCGTTGCTCCTCCGCCGAATAGCCCTGCTATTCGCCCCTCGTCGCGCCTTGCCAGCCCGGCGCCTCACCGCTCTCGGTGCTCGGGCGGCTCTGCCCACGGACTGCTGACCATGTACCAGGCATCCTACTTCAAGACGGACGGTTCCGCGGGGTCGGAGGTGACGCTTCCGGAATCCCTCTTCAACGGCGTCATCCACGAAGGTGCGCTTCACCAGGCCGTCACCGCCTACCTGGCGAACCAGCGCCAGGGCACCGCCTCGAAGAGGAATCGCAGCGCGGTCAGGGGCGGCAGCCGCAAGCCGTGGCGCCAGAAGGGAACGGGCCGCGCCCGGCAGGGCACCATTCGCGCGGTCCAGTGGAGAGGCGGAGGCAGGGCGTTTCCTCCGCAGCCCCGCTCGTGGACGCAGAAGATTCCGAAGCGGGTCCGCGCTCTGGCGCGCACCTCGGCCTTCAACAGCCGTGCGGTGGAGGGACGGGTGGCCGTCATCGAGGGCTTCGACTTCGAGGCCCCGAAAACACGTGAGCTCACGAAGCTGCTCGACAAGCTCGACCAGCCCGGCAAGATCCTCTTCCTGACCCACGGCGTGAACCGTGACCTTTATCTATCGGGGCGCAACCTCGCCGGAGTGCGGGTTCTGCCCTTCGGCACCGAGTCGCCCTACGACGTGGTGTGGTCCGGGACGCTGGTCATCGAGGAAGCCGCGCTGGAAACGCTGGGCGACGCCCCCGCGCAGGAGGAGCGCGCAAGGCGCCGGCCGCTGCAGCGTGAGACCGCGGCCGAGCCGGAAGCAGACGGGGAGGCGGCCTGATGCGTGAAGCCTACGACGTGATCGTGGCCCCGGTCGTGACCGAGAAGACCACCGCACAGATGGATGCGAGCCTCTATACGTTCATTGTGAACGAGCGTGCCAACAAGCATGAGATCGCCCGGGCTGTCGAGGCGCTGTGGGACGTGAAGGTGACCGACGTCCGCACCATGCGGTATCCGGGGAAGGCCAAGCGCGCGCTGCTGGGCCGGATGGTGAAGAACTGGGAGCTGGGCCGCACACCGTCCTACAAGAAGGCGGTGGTACAGCTGGTCCAGGGCGACGAGATCGAACTGTACGAGATGGGTTGATCCGATGGCGCTGAAGAAATTCAAACCCGTGACCCCCGGGACGCGCTTCCGGTCGATAACGGCCAGGGAAGCGGTGACCCGCAAGGGCCCCGAGAAGTCGCTGACGGAGCCGCTGAAGCGCTCCGGCGGGCGGAACCACCACGGCCGGATTACCGTGCGAAGGCGCGGCGGCGGCAACAAGCGCCGCTATCGCAAGGTGGACTTCAAGCGGAACAAGCACGGCGTCAGGGGACGGATCGCCGAGATCGAGTACGATCCCAACCGCTCCGCGCTCATCGCACTGGTGCACTACGAGGATGGCGAGAAGCGCTACATCCTCTATGTGCGCGGCATGGGGGTCGGCGATGTGATCTCGTCGGGTCCCGACGCGGACATCCGGCCGGGCAACACGCTGCCGCTTGATCGGATCCCCCTCGGCACGACCGTTCACAACGTCGAGATGAAGCCGGGCAAGGGCGGGCAGATGGCGCGCAGCGCCGGAGCAGGCGTCCAGATCGTTGCCCGGGAGGGCGACTACGTGACGCTGCGCCTCCCCTCCACCGAGGTTCGCCGGATCCACAGGAGGTGCCTCGCCACGGTGGGCCAGGTCGGCAACGTGGACCATAGCCTCCAGTCGCTGGGCAAGGCCGGTGCCAGCCGCTGGCGGGGGCGCCGTCCCAAGGTGCGGGGCGTGGCCATGAACCCGGTCGACCATCCCCTGGGCGGGGGTGAGGGGAAGGCGTCGGGTGGCCGTCCGCCTGTGACTCCCTGGGGCAAGCCCGAGGGCAGGAAGACCCGCAAGAAGAAGAAGCTGTCGAACAAGTTCATCGTCCGTGGACGCAAGCGCGGCAAGGCGACGCGCTGACCATGGGCTGCACGGAGACCGGATAGAAACATGCCGCGAAGCGTCAGGAAGGGGCCGTTCATCGACGAGAAGCTGCTCCGCAAGGTGGAGCTCATGAACGCCCGCAACGAGAGGACGGTGATCAGAACCTGGTCCCGCGCCTCGACCATTTCACCCGATTTCGTGGGGCACACCATCGCGGTCCACAACGGCAACAAGTTCATCCCCGTGTACATCAGCGAGAACATGGTCGGTCACAAGCTCGGCGAATTCTCCCCCACCAGGCTGTTCCGCGGACACGGCGGCAAGCTGGCCGACAAGCGGGCGAGGAGGTGATGGCTTTCACCATGGAAGCGCGTGCGATCGCGAAGGAGATCAGGATGAGCCCCCGCAAGGTCAGGCTGGTTGCCGACCAGATCAGGGGACGCCCGGTGAACGAGGCCATTTCCCTGCTGCAGTTTTCCAGGAAGGCGGCGGCCACGCCGATCGACAAGACGCTGCGGTCCGCCGTGGCCAACGCCCGGGAGAAGGCCGACCTGGAAGGGGATTCCGTGGACATCGACGAGCTCGTGGTCAGCCGCGTATTCGTCGACGCAGGCCGCACTCTGAAGCGGTGGCGGGCGGGCGCGATGGGCCGTGCGACCCCGCGGCGCCGGAGAACGAGCCACATCACCGTGGTTGTGACCACGGAGGAGGACTAGAGGATGGGCCAGAAAACCCACCCCCATGGATTCCGGCTCGGGATCGTCGCGGACTGGCGTTCCAGGTGGTACGCGGAGCGGGAATACCCCGCGCTCCTGAAGGAGGACCAGGTCATACGCACCTATCTCCACCGGCGCCTGCACCACGCGGCACTCGCCACCGTGGAGATCGCGCGCAAGCCTTCGAAGCTGGTCGTCACGCTGCACACCGCGCGGCCCGGCGTCGTGATCGGGAAGCGCGGCGCCGAAGTGGACAAGCTCCGCGACGAGCTGGCCGTCCTGACGAACAGCGAAGTCTCGGTCAACGTCGAGGAGATCAAGCGTCCCGAGATGAATGCCCGCCTGGTCGCCGACAACGTCGCCCACCAGATCCGGCAGCGCATCTCGTACCGGCGCGCCATGAAACGCGCGGTCCAGTCGGCCATGCGCGCCGGCGCCGAGGGGATCCGCATCCAGTGTGCGGGCCGCCTGGGCGGGGCCGAGATCGCGCGTACCGAGGGGTACAACGAAGGCCGCGTGCCCCTGCACACCCTGCGGGCCAGGATCGACTACTCACACGTGCAGGCACGGACGACGTACGGCGTGGTCGGGGTGAAGTGCTGGATCTTCAAGGGTGAAGTGATCGAGGACCGCTTCGGCCGCACCTACTCGGCCGGGCCGGGCGCCTGAAGAGGAGAAGAGAGAATGCTGGCACCGAAGCGGATACGGCGCAGGAAGACCCACAAGGGCAAGATGCGCGGAAAGGCGTACCGGGGGAATCGGGTGTCCTTCGGCCAGTACGGCCTGCAGGCGCTCGAGGCGAGCTGGATCACCAATCGTCAGATCGAGTCGGCCCGTGTGGCGATCACCCGGCACGTGAGGAGGGGCGGAAAGGTTTGGATCCGCATCTTCCCGGACAAGCCCGTCACGAAAAAGCCGGCCGAGACCCGCATGGGGAAGGGGAAGGGCAATCCCGAGGAGTGGGTCGCGGTGGTGAAGCCCGGCCGCATCATGTTCGAGCTGGAGGGTGTTTCGGCCGACATCGCCCGGAGGGCCATGCAGCTGGCCTCCTTCAAGCTGCCCGTGAAGACGCGTTTCGTCGAACGGGAAACGCAGCTCTAGACGAGGACTCGAGTACCATCATGGGAGCGATACAGTGAAGGCAGAGGAAGTCAGAGAGCTGGAAGACGCGGAGCTGGAGCACCGGCTGGGCGAGCTCAAGCTCGAGCAGTTCCGCCTCCGTTTTCGCAGCGGGATCATGCAGCTGGAGAACCCGCGTCTGCGGCGGGAGATTCGGCGCGACATCGCCCGCATCAAGACGATCCTGCACGAGCGGCGGGACGGTGAGCCAGGTGGAGAATCATGAGCGACGGCGCAAGGGAAACGGTTTTGGAAGCAAGCAGCGAACGGAGAGGACGCAAGATCCGCACGGGTGTCGTGGTGGGAGACCGGGCCCACAAGACGGTCACCGTCATGGTGGAGCGCCGGTTCGCCCATCCCCTCTACGGGAAGCAGGTCAAGCGCACGAAGAAGTACCACGCGCACGATGAAGCGAACGAGTACCGGATGGGCGACAAGGTCTCGATCATGGAGACGCGTCCCCTTTCGAAGACGAAACGGTGGCGCGTCGTCGAACTGATCGAACGGCCCGACTGACGCCCTGCCGGCAGAAGACGAGATGATCCGATGATCCAACAGGAATCGATGCTGAAGATCGCCGACAACACTGGCGCCAAGCGCGCGCTCTGTATCCGTGTGCTCGGCGGGTCGCGGCGGCGCTACGCCCGGATCGGTGACCGCGTCATCGTCACCATCAAGGACGCGGTGCCCAACGCGCCGGTGAAACGGGGCGAAGTCATGGAGGCGGTGGTCGTGCGCACAGCCAAGGAAATGCGGCGCCGTGACGGCACCTACATCCGCTTCGACGACAACGCGGCCGTGCTCATCAACGCGCAGAAGGAGCCCCGGGGAACGCGCATCTTCGGCCCGGTCGGCCGCGAGCTCCGCGAGAAACGCTACATGAGAATCGTCTCCCTGGCTCCGGAGGTCCTGTGATGGCCCGAGGAACCAGCAGAATCGCCAGGGGCGACCGCGTCCGGGTTATCCGCGGCAACCACCGCGACGCCGAGGGTACCGTGCTCAGGATGCTCCGCAAGACGGACCAGGTGGTGATCCAGGGAGTGAACATGCGCAAGCGCCACTCGCGGCCCACCCAGGCCAATCCCGAGGGCGGCATCATCACCTTCGAGGCGCCGATCCACATCTCCAACGTGATGCTCATCGACCCCTCCAGCGACGAGGCGAGCCGCATCCGCATCCGCGTCGAGCCGGACGGCCTCAAGGAGCGGATCGCGGTCAGGAGCGGCAACCCCATACCGAGGAACCAGCCATGACCCCCCGCAAGTCCGCCAAGCGCAACGGAGGACCGGCCGGGAGCAGGTCGCCCGTGGCGATCGAACCGCGCCTGCTGTCGCACTACAGGGACGTGGCGCGGGCGGCGTTGCAGGAACAGTTCGGCTACGCGAACCCCCATCAGATCCCGGAGGTCGTCAAGGTGACGCTGAACGTCGGGGTGGGGGAAGCCAGCCGTGACCGGAAGCTCATCGAGTCGGTGGCGGGCGAACTGGCGGTGATTTCCGGGCAGAAGGCCGTTATCACACGGGCGCGCCGCTCCATCTCGAACTTCAGGCTTCGCGAAGGCATGCCGGTCGGAGCGACCGTGACGTTGCGCCGACGGGGCATGTGGGAGTTCCTGGATCGCTTCGTCTCGGTCGCGGTCCCGCGGATTCGCGACTTCCGGGGCCTGAACACGCGCTCCTTCGACGGCCGCGGCAACTTCACCGTGGGCATCAGGGAGCAGATCATCTTCCCCGAGGTCGACTACGACAAGGTGCGGCAGATTCACGGCATGGACGTGACCATCGTCACGTCGACCGACAAGGACGACCAGGCCTACGCCCTCCTGCGCCAGCTGGGGTTCCCCTTCCGGGGCGAAGTCCCGGTCATCATCGGGGCCAACTCATGAAAGAGGACACGAACCGACCATGATGACCGATCCCATCGCGGACATGCTCACGCGGATCCGGAACGCCGGCAGCGCTGGGCACCGCTGGGCCGACGTGCCGCTGTCCAAACTGAAGGTCGAGGTGGCGCGGCTGCTGAAGGAGAACGCGTACGTCCACGACTTCAAGGTGCTGAACGACGGCAAACACGGCATCGTCCGGGTGTACCTGAAATATCACGAAGGCAGACACGTCATCCGCCGCATCGAGCGCGTTTCGCGCCCCGGCTGGCGCCGTTACGTCGGGGTCGACGAGGTCCCGCGCATCCGCAACGGCCTGGGAATGGCCATGCTCTCCACGTCGAAGGGCCTCCTCTCGGACCGCGGCGCCCGCGACGCGCGGGTAGGCGGCGAAATCCTCGCGGTGGTCTGGTAGGGAGGCTCCATGTCACGTATTGGCAAGCAACCGGTCGAGATCCCCAGCGGGGTAACCGTCACGCTCGACGGCCAGCATTTCTCGGCGAAGGGTCCGAAGGGCGAACTGGAGCTGGAGGTGCGCAAGCCCATCGCACTGGCCTGGGGTCCCGACGACGGGAAGACACTCGTGGTCACCCGCCCCGACGATCAGAGCCGGAACCGGGCCCTGCACGGCCTTACACGGTCGCTTGTGGCCAACATCGTCGAGGGTGTGAGCCAGGGCTTCAGCAAGACCCTGGAAATCGTCGGCGTGGGATACCGGGTCCAGGCCCAGGGCACGGGGCTCCGGCTCAGCCTGGGGTTTTCGCACCCCATAGAGTATCCGGCGCCCAAAGGGATTAACTTCGAAGTGCCCAATCAGACGACCATCGTCGTCAGGGGCGCGGACAAGCAGCAGGTGGGCCACACGGCCGCGGTGATCCGCGCGTTTCGTCCCCCCGAGCCATACAAGGGCAAGGGCGTGAGGTACCAGGGTGAGCACGTCCGGCGCAAGGCCGGCAAGACGGCGGCATCATGACCAGGATCAAACCCAGCAAACTGAGAAAGAGCCGCCAGCTCCAGCGCCGGCGGCGCCACATCCGTATCCGCAAGAAGATGCACGGCACCTCCGAGCGGCCGCGGCTGGTCGTGTACCGGTCGCTCAGGAACATCGAGGGCCAGCTGGTCGACGACGATGCTCGCCGGACCCTGATCGGCCTCTCGACGCTGGCCCCCGAGTTGAAGGGTGCCGAGCCGGGCGAGGGCAACCGCAAGGTGGAAGCGGCCAGGGCGGCCGGCAAGCTGCTCGCGGAGCGGGCGCAAGACCAGGGAGTCAGCAGCGTCGTCTTCGACCGCGGCGGCTTCCGCTATCACGGACGAGTCAAGGCGTTCGCGGAAGGCGCGCGGGCGGGAGGGTTGGTCTTCTGATGGCCAGAGACAAGAGATCGCCGGAAGGCGCGGAGCAGGTCGAGAACCTGATCCACATCAACCGCGTGGCGAAGGTGGTCAAGGGCGGCCGCCGGTTCTCCTTCACCGCACTGGTCGCGGTGGGCAACCAGTCGGGACGCGTGGGGATCGCGCACGCCAAGGCGAACGAGGTCGCGGAGGCGATCCGCAAGGCTTTCGAACAGGCCCGCCACAACATGGTCGACATCCCGGTGGTCCGGGGCACGATCCCCCACGAGATCGTCGGGCGCTGGGGCGCGGGACGGGTGCTGATGCGGCCGGCCGCGCCGGGGACGGGCGTGATCGCCGGCGGCCCGGTGCGCGCGGTCATGGAAGCCGCGGGCATTACCGACGTCCTCACCAAGAGCCTGGGTACCAACAACCCGATCAACGTGGTCCGCGCGACCGTGCAGGGTCTGGAGAACCTGGTTACGGCGTACGATGTGGCGGCCGAGCGAGGGATCAGCGTTGAGGAACTCGGAGTGGGAAGACGTGGCTGACAGGATCAGGATTACCCAGGTGCGCAGCGCCGTGGGACGCAAGAAGATCCAGCGGCGCACGCTGAGAGCGCTGGGAATACGGCGTCACCAGCAGGCCGTTGAGCACGACGACACGCCCGCGATTCGGGGAATGATCGCAAAGGTGGACTATCTCGTAGAGGTCACGGAGGTGGACTGAGCAATGATCGAACTGCATAACCTGCGTGCGCCCAAGGGTACCCGCCGCAAGCGGAAACGGGTTGGGCGCGGGCCCGGTTCGGGCAAGGGCAAGACGTCCGGCAGAGGCGAGAAGGGCCAGAATTCGCGCTCCGGCGGCGGCGTCCCCGCCTGGTTCGAGGGTGGACAGATGCCGTTGCAGCGCCGAATCCCGAAACGTGGCTTCAAGAACCGCAACCGGGTGGAGTATCAGGTCGTGAATGTGGGAGACCTGCACATCCTGGACGGCGATGCAACACCCGAGTCGCTCAGGGCGGCAGGCCTGATCCGTTCGCTCCGGCAGCCGGTGAAGATCCTTGGAACGGGCGAGGTCGAGGCCGCGGTCAGCTGCTCGGTTCACGGGGTGTCCGCCACCGCGCGGCGAAAGATCGAAGCCGCCGGGGGTTCGGTGACGCTCCTCTCCCGGCACGCACGGGACGACGAATAGTGCAATTGAACGGGGGGGTGCGCGACGATGGCTAATCCGATCCCGAATCTCTTCCGGGCTCCGGAGCTGAAGAAGAAGATCCTCTTCACGCTCCTGATGATGTTCGTGTACCGGGTCGGGTCGCACATTACCGTGCCGGGAATCGACGTAGGGGCGCTCGAGGCGTTCACGGGAACGCTCGACAACACCTTCCTCGGCGTTTACGACATGTTCGTGGGCGGTGGCCTCAGCCGGGCGACGATCTTCGCGCTCGGAATCATGCCGTACATCTCCGCCAGCATCATGTTTCAGTTGCTGGCCGCGGTCTTCCCGACGGTCGAGAAGCTGCAGAAGGAGGGCGAGGAAGGGCGCAAGAAGCTGACACAGTGGACGCGCTACACGACCGTGCTGCTGTGCGTCATTCAGGCCTACGCCTACGCTTCCTTCCTCCAGAACCTGGTGGGGGCGGTCAACAATCCCGGCCTCGGTTTCGCCTTCACTACCGTGGTGGTGCTCACCGTGGGTGGCGTGTTCATCATGTGGATGGGCGAGCAGATCACGGAGCGGGGCCTCGGCAACGGCATGTCGCTCATGATCTTCTTTTCGATCATCCAGGGGTTTCCGGCGGCGGCGGGCCGCACCTGGGAAAGCGTGGCCAACGAAACGATCGGCCTGCCCGCGCTGATCGCCCTGCTCGTGGTGGTCGTGGGGATTACTGCCGGGGTCGTGGCCATGACGATGGCTGCCCGCAAGATACCCATCCAGATTCCGAGGAAGGTCGTGGGGCGGGGTCGGATCAGAGAGGGCCAGAAGAGCTTCATCCCGCTGCGGGTGAACTCTGCCGGGGTGATGCCGATCATCTTCGCCCAGTCATTCATCGTGGTGCCCGGGACGCTCGCCGCCTTCAGCTCCATCGGCATCTTCCAGGAGCTGTCGCTCATCTTCCAGCAGGGAACCTGGCCCTACTCCGTCACCTACGCGGCCCTGATCATCTTCTTCGCGTATTTCTACACGGCCATCATCTTCAACCCGGTCGACCTGGCGGAGAACCTCAAGAAGCAGGGCGCCTTCATCCCGGGCGTGAAGCCGGGTGCGCGCACCGCGGAGTACATCGACCGGATCCTCACCCGCGTCACCCTTCCCGGGTCCATCTACCTGGCGGTCATCGCGCTGCTGCCCTTCTGGATCCTCGACATCTTCAACATCCAGACCTTCCTCTTCGGGGGCACCAGCCTCCTGATCGTCGTCGGGGTCGGCCTGGACACCGTGCAGCAGGCCCAGCAGGATCTTCTGCTGCGCCGCTATGACGGCTTCATGAAGAAGGGGCGGGTGAAGATGCGCGGGCGCGGGCGCTACATGTAGCAGCCCGTGGACGAATCCGGGGCGAGCAGCACATGAGCGGAGCGAATGACGAGGGCAGGGTCGTCGTCCTGCTCGGCTCTCCGGGGGTCGGAAAGGGGACGCAGGGCGTACGGCTCGGACGGGATCTCGACTGGGCGCATGTCTCGACGGGAGACCTGTTGCGGGCAGCGCTCAAGGCGGGGACTCCGCTCGGACTCGAAGCCAAGAAGTACATGGACGCAGGCGAGCTGGTGCCGGACGACGTGATCGTCGACCTCGTGGCCGAGCACCTGGCGGCGATGCCGGCGGAACGCGGGGTCATCTTCGACGGGTTTCCGCGCACCGTTCCCCAGGCCGAGGCTCTCGATGATGTCCTGGCCGCCGCGGGCCGCCGGGTCGACCGCGTCTGCCTTCTCGAAGCCCCGGAGGAGGTGCTGGTCAAGCGCATCTCCGGAAGGCGTTCGTCGCCCGGCGGCCGCGTCTACAACATCCATTTCGACCCTCCGAAGAGGGACGGACTCTGCGACGATACCGGCGAACCCCTCATTCACCGCGCCGACGATCACCCCGATACGGTGCGCACGCGCCTCGCCGTCTACCACGAACTCACCGCCCCGCTCGTCGGGTTCTACGACGCGAAGGGACTGTTGGCGCGCGTGAATGGCGAAGGCGGCATCCATGAAGTGTACGCGTCGCTGCGAGCGGCGGTCGGGGAGTAGCGGCCGTGCCCACAATCCCTTCTGGCGCGAGCGGCCGATGATCAGGAACCGGCGTCCCCTGATCCACCTCAAGTCACCGGACGAGATAGGCTTTATGGAACGCTGCGGCCGCATCATCGCCGACCTCTTCACCGAGATCGAGCCACGGGTGCGACCCGGGATCCGGACGCGGGCGCTGGACCGCTTCGTCGACGACTTCGTGCGCTCCCATGACGGGGCCGTGCCCGCCTTCAAGGGCCTGTACGGCTTTCCGGGGAGTGCGTGCATCAGCATCAACGAGGAGGTGGTGCACGGCATTCCCGCACGGCGCAAGCTTCGCGATGGCGACATCGTGTCCATCGATGTGGGGGTGAAGCAGGGGGGGTGGTGCGCGGACTCGGCCTACACCTTCGCGGTGGGCGAAATCCGCAAGGAGGCGGCCAGCCTCATGGAGGTTACGTACGAGGCGCTTGCCGCTGCGGTTGCGGCCGCCCGTCCGGGGCGCCACGTGGGTGACATCGGTGCGGCGGTGGTGGAGGCGGTGCGGCCCAGTGGCTACAGGATCATCCGGGATCTGGTCGGTCACGGGATCGGGCGGGCGATCCATGAGGAACCCCAGGTCTCGAACATCGGCCGGGCCGGCTTCGGGGTTCCGCTCCAGGCGGGAATGGTCCTCGCGATCGAGCCCATGCTGGCGGTGGGGACCGACGAGATCCGGACGCTGAACGACCGCTGGACGGTCACCACCCTCGACCGGTCGCTGTCGGCCCACTTCGAGCACACCGTTGCGGTCACCGAGACGGGGCCGCGGGTCCTTACCGGCGGCGGAATCTGGGACGGCACGGTGCGGATGGCGGGTAGGCGCCGTTCCGAAGGGGCGGGGGAAGTTCAGGCTCGTGGGCCGGTGGACAAGACCGGGTCTACCGTCCCGCAGGCGTAAGCGTTATCCTTTTAAGCTGTGCCCCGAAGGAAAGGGGCAGGGCCTTGGTCAGGCAGGGACACGAACGAAAGGGAGCTTCGGCGTGAAGGTTCGAACCAGCGTCAAGCCGATGTGCGAGTATTGCCGCGTCGTCCGTCGCAAGGGCGTCGTGCGGATCATCTGCAGCCGCAATCCCCGGCACAAGCAGCGCCAGGGCTGAGGCGGCAATGGCACGCATCGCAGGAATCGACCTCCCCAGAGCGAAGCGGATCGAGGTGGCGCTGACCTACGTCTACGGCGTCGGTCGCACCTCGTCCAGGAAGATCCTCGAGGCCACCGGAATCAACCCGGACCTCCGCACCCACGAACTGAGCGACGAGGACGCCAGCCGTCTTCGCCGCGAGATCGAACGGAACTACAAGGTCGAGGGTGCCCTCCGTACCGAAACTTCCATGAACATCAAGCGGCTCATGGACATCGGCTGCTACCGAGGTCTCCGCCACCGCCGGGGTCTGCCCGTTCGGGGTCAGCGAACCCACACGAACGCCCGCACCAAGAAGGGCCCGAGACGGGCCATCGCGGGCAAGAAGAAGGCGCCGAAGAAGTAGCGCCCGGCAGACGGAACTTCTCGCAACGGATTCACGAAAGGGGGGGCTCGTCCCCGAAGGAAGGTGCCGGTTGGCAACGCCCAGATCTGGCAGGACGAAAAAGACGAAGAAGGTGGTCGCGGCGGATGCCGTCGCCCACATCAAGGCCACCTTCAACAACACGCTCATCACCATCGCCGACCAGGCGGGCAACGTGCTCGTCTGGGCCTCCGCGGGCACGGCGGGCTTCAAGGGTTCCAAGAAGTCCACGCCGTTCGCCGCGACAATGGCCGCCGAACAGGCCGGACGCGACGCAGTGGCGATGGGCGTGCGCAAGATCGTGGTCCGCGTGCAGGGTCCGGGGTCGGGTCGGGAATCCGCCATCCAGGCTCTCGCAGCGGCCGGGCTCACGATCGAGTCGATCCACGACGTGACCCCGCTGCCGCACAACGGCTGCCGCCCACCCAAGAAACGCCGCGTCTGAGGAAGCACGAATCCACCCATGGCTCGATACACCGGTCCGGTTTGCAAGCGTTGCCGCAGGGAGGGACAGAAGCTCTTCCTGAAGGGCGCGAAGTGCTATACCGAGAAATGTCCCGTCGAGAGACGGCAGTACCCGCCCGGGCACCACGGTCCGGCTTCCGTCCGGCGCCGAAAGCAGTCCGACTATGCGGTACAGCTGCGCGAGAAGCAGAAGGTCAAGCGCATCTACGGGCTGCACGAGAAGCAGTTCCGCAACCTCTTCGAGTACGCCGCCGGCCGCCCCGGCGTCACCGGCGAGAACCTCATCATCGCGCTGGAGAGCCGGCTGGACAACGTGGTCTTCCGCATGGGTCTCGCGGTCAGCCGCCGCCAGGCCCGCCAGCTGGTCCGGCACCGGCACGTCGAGGTGAACGGTTCGGTGGTCGATGTGCCGAGCTACCGGCTGTCGGCGGGAGATGAAGTTGCGCTGCGCGAGGGCTCGCGGGACCTGGAAGTGGTCGAAGTGAGCCTGGGGGCGCGGACCCGGCCCCAGTTGCTCGACTGGCTCGCCCTCGACGAGGGCAAGCGGGTGGGCAGGGTCATCAGGCAACCGGTGCGGGGAGACATCCCGCTGGCTGCCCAGGAACAGTTGATCGTCGAACTCTATTCCAAGTGATCCGGCATCGGAGGCCGTTGGCACAGCCAGCCTCGCGGATCCCGACGGATGAAAGCAAAAAGGGGGAATTCCGAGCGTGAATCTGGAGATTGATCTTACCGGTCTCGTGCTTCCCGAACGTATCGAGATCGCCGAGGAGTCGGCAGACGGCCGCTCCGCAGATTTCGTCCTCGAGCCGCTGGAGCGGGGCTACGGCCACACCCTCGGCAACGCGGTCCGGCGCGTACTCCTGTCGTCGCTGAAGGGCGCGGCCGTGCGGGCCTTCCGCATCGAGGGCGTCGTCCATGAGCACCAGACGGTTCCGTCCGTGGTCGAGGATGTCCACCAGGTGATCCAGAACCTGAAGTCGCTCGTCGTCTCCCTCGACGACGACATCGAGGAAGCGATTCTGGAAATCCAGGTCAGAAAAAAGGGTGCGGTCACGGCCCGGAAGATCCGGGGCCCTGCGTCGGTCACGATCCACGACCCGAACCATCACATTCTGACGCTCGCGGACGACCGCGAAGTGCACGTCGAACTGCATGTGAACAAGGGGCGCGGTTTCGTGCTGGCCGACCAGCAGCCTCTGCCGGCGGGCGCGCCGGTGGATCTCGTCCGGATCGACGCGATCTACAACCCGGTTCTGCGTGCGAACTTCACCGTCGAGGAAACGAGGGTGGGGCAGCGCACCGACTTCGACCGTCTCACGATCCGGGTCGAAACCGACGGATCGGTGTCCCCCGACGACGCGGTGCGCTACGCCGCCGAGCTCGTGCGGTGCCACCTGCGCTACATGCTCTACTTCGCCGAAGGCGGCCTACCCGAGGCGCAGGTCCGCGAGCTGGCTCCGGTGCCGGACGCGGCGCTGGCTCTCATGGAAAAGCCGATCGACGACGTGGCCGAGATCAGTGTTCGTTCGCGCAACGCCCTTCAGCAGGAGTCGATTCACACGCTGGGCGACCTCATCAGCAAGACCGAGGAGGAGATGCTCGGGATCCAGAACTTCGGGAAGAAGTCGCTCTCGGAGCTGTACAAGCTCCTGGACGAGCACGGACTCCACTTCGGGATGAAGATGGAGCAGGGTGAGGACGGTCAGCTGTTCTACGTCAAGGAGGGGGCTGCCGCCGGAACCGCGGAATAGGCGGAGCAAACGAGGAAACCAGAACCATGCGTCACCGGAAGAAGGGGAGAAGCCTCTCGCGCTCCCCAAGTCACAGGAAGGCCGTGCTGAGGAACATGGCCACGTCGCTCTTCCGCCACGAGCGGATCACCACGACGACGGCCCGGGCCAAGGAGTTGCGGCCGTACGCCGAACGGCTCATCACGCTGGCCAGGCGCGGGGACCTGCATGCCCGCCGCCTCGCGGCGCGCCGCATTGCGGACCGCGAGATACTCGGCAAGCTCTTCGACGACATCGGACCCCGGTACCGCGAGCGTCCGGGGGGATATACGCGCATCTTGAAGCTCGGCAACCGCAAGGGCGATGCCGCCGACATGGCGCTCATAGAGTTGGTGTGATAGAATCGGGCTCGGAGAATGAGGCTGTGCAGGCCTCGGAGCGCAAACCGGACACACACAGGGGTAAGGCAGAATGGCAACGTTGAAGTCCCGGGCGGGGGCCGCAAAGCTCGGCGCACCCATGATGATATTGAGCTTCCTGATGGTCGCGGGCTTCATCTACTGGCTGTCGGTGACGGCCGAGCCGACGGAGATCACAGTGGTGGAGACCGAAGATCCACTGATGAACCTGGTGTCGCTCGATGCGTTCTCGGCCGCGCCCAATGACTTCATGGGCCAGATCGTGAGTCTCGAGGACATCGAAATCAGCGGTCTCCATGGAGGTCATTCGTTCTTTACGAACCTGACCGATGCGAACGGTACCGGGTATCTGCTCCATCTGTCCGACTCGCTGGTCGCGGATACCACGGTTTCCGTCGCCTACGGGATGAGCGTCACGGTCACGGGCAGGGTCTTTGAGACGACCGACTCGGTCATCGAGGCGTGGGACGCCGCGGGTGCCTTCGCCAATGAGGGGGAGAAGCTCGTGGCGCAGTCGACCTACCACCTCAGCTTCATCGAAATCACCTCGATCATAACGCCGGAGCCTTCGGAGCCCGGCGAGGGCGATGATCCCGGCTCGGACGAGGGTAACGGATAGCCCGTGGCAGGAATCGCCGCTGCCTTCAAGTCGTCCGGCTGATCCGCCAACCGCGTCTCGCCGCGGCGATGTGCTTGCGGCACTGCGCGCGGAGGGAATTGATCGGGCAGGGTGCGCATGGGACCTTTGTCCGGGCGCCGCCAACCGCATGAGGATCCCCGTGGGTGTAGTGCCGTGACGGTGTCGAGGTTGGCCGGGATGCGTTCGGGAGACGCCACGTTCGGTGTCATCGGGCTGGGGTACGTGGGACTGCCCCTTGCGGTCGAGGCCGCCCGCAACGGGATCCGCGTACTCGGTTTCGACGTGGAGCACGGCGTGGTTGAGGGAGTCAACGGCGGCCTCAGCCACATCCAGGACCTGCCGCACGAAACCGTGGCGGACCTGGTCCGAAAGGGCCTCCTGACGGCCACCACCGACATGTCGCGTCTCCGGAAGTGCGATGCGGTGGCCATCTGTGTGCCCACCCCGCTCTCCAGGACGCGCGACCCGGACATCTCGCACATCCTGGCCGCCGCGGAGGCGGTGGGCGATGCCCTGGTCGAGGGACAGCTGGTGGTGCTGGAATCGACGACGTATCCCGGCACGACGCGCGAAGTGGTGCTGCCGATTCTGGCCCGGAGCGGCCTGGAGGCCGGCAGGGACTTCTTTCTCTGCTTCTCGCCGGAGCGGGTGGATCCCGGCAACGCCGTCTGGAGGACGGGCAACACGCCGAAGATCATTGGAGGCATGACACCCGAGTGCGCGAAGATCGGGGCTGCCTTCTACTCGTGCTTCGTGGAGCGGATGGTCACCGTCTCTTCGGTGGAGGCCGCCGAACTGACGAAGATCCTCGAGAACGCCTTCCGTGCGGTCAACATCGGCCTGGTCAACGAAATGGCCCTGATCGCCGACCGGCTCGGGCTGGACATCTGGGAAGTGATCGAGGCAGCGGACACCAAGCCCTTCGGTTTCATGAAGTTCACGCCGGGTCCGGGACTGGGCGGCCACTGCCTCCCCGTGGACCCCCAGTACCTGTCCTGGAAGATGCGGAAGATGGACCACCGCACCCGTCTCATCGACATGGCCTCGGAGATCAACGCCGAGATGCCGACATTTGTCGCGGGCAAGGTCAGGGAGGCGCTGAACGGTGTGGGGAAGCCGGTCAAGGGGTCGAGGATCCTCCTCCTCGGGGTGGCCTACAAGAAGGATGTGGCCGATGTGCGGGAATCTCCCGCGATGGACATCCTGGACCACCTGGAGCGCGACGGCGCCGAGGTGCAGTATCACGACCCCCACGTACCCGAGTGGGCGACCCGGGACAGCCGCACGCTCACATCCGCGCCGCTCACTGACGATCTTCTGCGGGAGGCCGACGCGGCCGTGATCGTCACCGACCACTCCTGTTTCGACGCGGCCCGGATCCTGTCCCGCTCGGCGGTCGTGGTCGACGCCCGCAACGCGACGGCGGCGGTACCGGCCGCGAACAGCACCGCCCGGCCGCAGCGCTGGATCGTGAAGGGGTGACCTCCCGGCCTTGCCAGCCCGGCGCCTCACCGCTCCCCGGTTTCCGGGCGGCCCTGCGCACGGGTTCGCGTACCACTCGGTGGGTCGCCGTCCGGTGACCCCGGGCAGCAGTCCGTGCGCGTTCTGATCACCGGGGCTGCCGGGTTTCTCGGGTCCCATCTCGTCGACCGTTTCCTGGCGGATGGCTGCGAGGTGGTCGGCGTCGACAACCTGGTCACCGGTTCCCGCGCGAACCTGGAACACCTCGAGCGCGAGCCGTGCTTCGACCTGATCGAGCACGACATCTCCAAGCCCCTCTTCGTGGAGCCGAAGCTGGACGGTGTCCTGCACTTTGCGTCGCCTGCCAGCCCCGTCGACTATAACGCCCTCCCGATCCAGACGCTCAAGGCGGGGGGACCCGGGACGCACAACGCCCTGGGAATCGCCCTTCGCCACCGCTCCCGCTTCCTGCTCGCCTCGACCTCCGAAGTCTACGGGGACCCGAAGGTCCACCCGCAGCTGGAGGAATACCGGGGGAACGTGAATCCCGTGGGGCCCAGAAGTGTATACGACGAAGCGAAGCGGTATGCCGAGGCGATGACCATGGCCTACCACAGGACACATTCACTGGACACCCGCATTGTCAGGATCTTCAACACCTACGGCGCCCGGATGCGTCCGGCGGACGGACGGGTCGTCTCCAACTTCATTGTTCAGGGACTGCGCGGGGCGGCGATGACGATCTACGGCACCGGCGAGCAGACCCGTTCCTTCTGCCATGTGGAGGACCAGATCGAGGGTATCGTCCGGCTCTTCCACTCGGAACGCGTCGATCCGATCAATATCGGCAACCCGGACGAATCCACGATCCTGGATCTGGCCGCCATTGTCGGCGAGGAGACGGGCAGCCGGACCGCTCCGGTCTTTCGTCCGCTGCCGCCCGACGATCCCGCGGTGCGTTGTCCGGACATCTCCGCGGCGCGCCGGGAACTGGGGTGGGGACCAACCATCGGGTTGCGCGACGGCGTCAGAAAGACGATCCCTTACTTCAGGGGGTTGGTCGAACAGGCATGAAGACTGAACGGGGCATGAAGAACGGGCACTACCCGATAATGTGGCGCGTCGCGCTCGCGGCGATCCTTCCGTTGTGGGCTGCCGCATGCGGCCACGATCCGGCGGAAGAGACCGCGCGGCTGCGCGGGGACCGCGCCTTCGCGCGCGGCGACTACGAGGAGGCGCTGGCCGAATACCGCCTCTCGCTGCTGCGCGAAGATCCGGGCACGGACGGTCTCGTGCGCGCTGCCCATGCCTATGTGGCGCTCGGCCGCGTCGACGAGGCCCGGGCCCTGTACGACGAGGCTGCCCGCGAAGACAGCGTCCACGCGGATCAGGCCGTCTCCGATTTCGTTGCCCTGGCCAGGCGGGAGTACGAAAACGGCGACAACTACGGGGCGGCATCGGCGATGGAGGCGGCGCTCCACTTCCGGTCCGGCATCCTCGTGGAGGAGCTGGCCCTGCCCCTGGCACGGCACTACAGCGGGGCCGGCGAGCACGGCCGGGCCGGGGCGTTCTACCTCCGGGCCCTCCGGCGCAACAGCGACGATCCCGATGTGCTGGTGGAGACGGCGCTGGCGCACGAGGAGATCGGCGACTGTGAAAGTGCCCTGGTGTACTACGACGAGTTCAGGGAGTTGGCACCGCGGCGGGAATCGGAGATCCGGCTGAACCTGGGCAACTGTTCCTTCCTGCTTGCCGGCGAGCGCCGGGCTCAGGGCGCGAACGAGGAGGCCATCGCATATCTCGATGCGGTTCTGGAACTGAACGAGCCCAGAGCCCTCGTGCCGCAGGCGCACTTCGAAAAGGCCGAGATCCTGGCCGAGATGGGTGATTGTCCGGCCGCGCTGGAGTCCTATCGGGCCGTTGCCGACGCAGGGGCCGCCGGACCTAGGTCACTGGTGCGCAGAGCCCGGAACCGAATCGACGAGATCAGGTTCGGCAGCGTGGAGGACGGCCTGTGCTGAACCAGGCGGTGGTCGCGAGCGCGCTTGCCAGCCCGGCACCGCGCCGCTCCCGGTGCTCGCGCGGCCTTGTGCTCGTCGGCCTCCTTGGAGCCGCCTGCTCTTCCGCGCCCCCGTACTCGGGATGGACCGAGAACCAGCTCTACGAGCACGGACAGCGAGCGTTCGACGCGGGGGACTGGGGCGAGGCCCGCCGCGCGTTTGAACGGCTCGTTCTCGCCTTCCCCCTCTTCGACCAGGCCGTCGAGGCCCGCTACTACCTGGCCCGCGCCTTCTACGAGGATGGTCAGTATGTGAGTGCGGTCTCCGAGTTCACCCGCATCGCGCAGGTTTTCCCGGACCACGAGCGCGCGAGCGACGCCTGGATGGGGCTGTGCCGTTCGTACGCGGCGCTGTCTCCCCATCCCCAGAGGGACCAGCAGGCCACCGTCGACGCCCGCAATACCTGCCGGAATGTCGCCGCCGACTTCGCGGGGACGCCGATTGGCGATAGCGCGGCGACAGTTGAGCGACAAATGACCGACAAGCTGGGTGAGCAGTCGTTCGCGATCGGCTCCTTCTACTTTCGGCAGGATCTCTACGAATCGGCCGAGCGGGTCTTCAAGCAGTTGCTGATCGAGTACCCGGGCACCGCCGCCGCACCGCGTGCGCTGGTCCGGCTGATCGAGATCTACGAGGAGTGGGGGTGGGAAGACGATATGGAGGTCCACCGGACCAGGCTCCTGGAGGAGTATCCGGACTCCCCCGAGGCCAGGGCGCTGGATCAGTCCGCCCGCGGCGACACGGTCTCGATCGTTTTCAGCCGCGCGCCTCCGCGCCAGCGGTCCCCGCCGGCATGGTCGACAGGCGGCGGGTAGGGATCTTCGGCGGCACCTTCGATCCACCGCACCTGGGCCACTCGATCGTGGCCGCGGAGGTCATGGAGGCGCTCAGACTGGATCGCCTTCTGTGGGTGCCCGCCGCAGTCCCTCCCCACAAGCGCGACCATCCGGTCACCTCCGCCGAGGTGCGGCGACGGATGGTCGCTGCCGCGGTCGCGGAAACACCCGGCTTCGCGCTGTGTGATCTGGAGGTGCAGCGAGGCGGTGTCTCCTACACGGTGGACACCCTGCGCAGGCTCAGGTCGGACCATCCGGCCTGGTCGCTGTTCCTGATCATCGGCGCCGACCTGCTGGAAGGTTTTGCCTCCTGGAAGGAACCGGACGCGATCAGGAGGATGGCGCGGCTGGTGGCGATCTCGCGCGGCGCGACGGCGATGCGGCCGGGAAGCGATGTCACCGAGGGAGTTCGAACCGTTCGCGTGCCGCCCGTCGACATCTCGTCGTCGGAGGTCAGAAGACGGGTTGCCGGCGGAAAGGCCGTTTCCACCATGGTGGCGGCCCAGGTTCTGTCCATTATTGAAAGTGAACGACTCTACCGGACCTCCCCCCCAGGCGGGTCGGGAGCACGGTAGGCACGAAGAGGCGGATGTTCCCCGCCATGGGGAATGTCCGAATGACAGCATGATCAAGGGAATCATCAAGAAGATCGCCGGCTCCAGACACGCCCGCGACGTCAAGCGGCTCAACCCGCTCGTCGAGGAGATCAACGAGATCTACGCGGGGCTGGAGGGGCTCTCTACCGAAGAGCTGGCCGGCAAGACCGCCGAGTTCCAGGAGGCCATCGCGGCGAGCACCGGGGAGACCCTGGACGAGATCGAGTCGATCCGCGCGCGCAAGCGAGTGGCGACGGATCCCGACGAGCGCGAGGACCTGACCCTGGAGATCAGCAAGCTCGAGGAGCGGGTGCAGGAGGAACTGGCGGAGGTCCTGGAGGAGATCCTGCCCGAGGCGTTCGCGGTGGTGAAGGAGGCGTGCCGCCGCCTTATGGGGCAGGAGGTCAAGGTCACGGGGCACAAGCTGGTATGGGACATGATCCCCTACGACGTGCAGCTGATCGGCGCCGCGCAGCTCCATCGGGGCCGCGCCGGCGAGATGGCGACGGGCGAGGGGAAGACGCTGGTGGCGACCATGCCCCTCTACCTGAACGCGCTGGCCGGCCGCGGTGCCCACCTGGTCACCGTCAACTCCTACCTGGCCCAGCGCGACGCGGAGTGGATGGGGGCGATCTACAGGCTCCTGGGCCTGACCGTGGACTGCATCGACCTGCACGAACCCGGGACGCCCGAGCGCAGGGCCGCCTACAACGCCGACATCACCTACGGGACGAACAACGAATTCGGCTTCGACTACCTGCGCGACAACATGGTGCACACGCTGGAACAGCGGGTGCAGCGGGGACATCACTACGCGATCATCGACGAGGTCGACTCGATCCTGATCGACGAGGCGCGCACCCCGCTCATCATCTCGGGACCGGTCAGCCGCGACACGTCAACGCCCTTCAAGCAGATGGCGCCGACGGTGGGCGCGCTGTACCGCAAGCAGACCCGCATGGTCAACCGTCTGGTGGCGGAGGCCGTCAAGGAGTTGGGCTCGGAGGACGGGGATGAATACGCTGCGGGCCAGAACCTCCTGGCGGCGAAGCGGGGAGGGCCGAAGAACAAGCGTCTGATGAAGCTCTTCGCCGACCAGCCGGGGGTGGTGAGGATCGTGGAGAAGGTCGAGGGGGACTACATGCGCGAGAAGCGCCTCCACGAGGTGGACGAGATGCTGCTCTTCGCCATGGACGAGAAGGGAAGCAACGTCCACCTCTCGGACGCCGGTCTCGACGAGCTGTCGCCGGGCGATCCCCAGGCCTTCGTGGTGCCGGACCTGTCGGAGGTCATGGGCGAGGTCCAGCAGGACGAGGCCCTCTCGGTACAGGAGAAACGCGACAGGATCGCCGAGCTGGAGGGGCAGTACGCCGACAAGTCGCAGCGGATCCACGTGATCCACCAGCTGCTCAAGGCGTACACCCTCTTCCACAAGGACGAGCGCTACATCATCGGCGAGAACGGCGCCATCGTCATCGTGGACGAGTTCACGGGGCGCCAGATGCCGGGGCGGCGCTGGAGCGACGGGCTGCACCAGGCGGTCGAGGCGAAGGAGGGGGTGGAGATCCGGGGCGAGACGCAGACGCTGGCGACCATCACCATCCAGAACTACTTCCGCATGTACGAGAAGCTGGCCGGGATGACGGGGACCGCGGAGACCGAGGAGACCGAGTTCCACCAGATCTACAACCTGGACGTCTCGGTCATCCCCACCAACCGCCCCATCGCGCGGGACGATCGCGACGACCTCATCTTCCGCACCAAGCGGGAGAAGTACACCGCCATCATGGACGAGATCGAGCGCCTCAACCGGCTCGAGCTGCCGGTGCTCGTGGGGACCACGAACGTCGAGGTCTCGGAGACGCTGTCGCGCATGCTGAGGCGGCGGCGCATCACGCACAACGTGCTGAACGCCAAGCAGCACAAGCGCGAGTCGGAGATCGTCGCCGAGGCGGGGCGTCCCGGCGCGGTCACGATCGCGACGAACATGGCCGGCCGCGGCACCGACATCAAGCTGGGGCCCGGCGTGACCGACGCGCGCACCGTCGAGTGGGCGAACGGGCGCGGTCTGGAGCTGCCCACTCTCGCGGCCACCGACCCGACGCGGTACGAGGAGTTGGAGGACAAGCCCGACGACCACCTCATCGAGGTCGGGGGTCTCCACATCCTGGGCTCCGAACGCCACGAGGCGCGCAGGATCGACCGGCAGCTGCGCGGGCGGGCGGGCCGACAGGGCGATCCGGGCGCTTCGCAGTTCTTCCTTTCCCTCGAGGACGACCTGATGCGCCTCTTCGGCGGGATGGAGCGGATCGCGAACGCGATGGACAAGATGGGCGCCGAGGAGGGCGAGGTCATCACGCACGCCCTGGTCACCCGCTCCATCGGCCGGGCCCAGAAACGGGTCGAAGGGAACAACTTCGAGGCCCGCAAGCGGCTGCTGGACTACGACGACGTCATGAACCAGCAGCGGGAGGTCATCTACGATCTGCGCCTCTTCGCGCTGGAGGGCGGCGAAGACCTCAAGGGTGAGATCTGGGAGACGATCCACCACACCATGGAGGGTGTCTTCGAAGACCACCTTCCCGAGTCCGAGCTGGAAGAGGGCATCGAGGTCGCGGGCCTCAGGCAGCGGATGCTGCTCGACCTGCACACCGTGCTGCCCGCCATCGAGGGCGAGGACGACCCGGAGGAGGTGGACCGGGCAGAGGTGCTCCACACGGCGGAGGAAGCGGTGCAGGAGGCTTTCGAGCGAAAGATCGAATCCTTCGGCGAGCACGGCGAGCGGGTGATGAGCTTCGTGCTCCTCTCGACGATCGACGGCAAGTGGAAGGACCACCTTTACGATCTGGACCACCTCAAGGCGTCGATCGGTTTCCGGGGGTGGGGGCAGAAGGACCCGCTCGTCGAATACAAGAAGGAAGCCTTCGAGATGTTCGTGGGCCTCATGGACGATCTGCGGCGGACCGTGACCCAGCAGTTCTTCCGGGTGCGGCTGGAACAGCCACAGGCCATGCGTCTGCAGCGGCAGCGGCGTCTCTCGTACTCCGGGCCGGCCGACACACCCGGTGGTGGTCTGCGCGCCCCGGGCCGCCCGGACCCGCGGGCGGTCGCGGCCCGCCGGTCGGTCGACGAAATGGGCGTCGCGGCCGGTGCGCGCCGAGCACCGGCGGCGGCAGCCGCGGGCGCGGGCCCCGTGGGTGCAGCCACCGATGTCAGCCGGCTCGCAACCAACCGCGGCGAAGCACGGCAGAAAGTGCCCGTGACCGCCAACAAGGCCCCGGGCCGCAATGCCCCGTGTCCCTGCGGCAGCGGGCGGAAATACAAGAAGTGCTGTGGGCGGCTGGGGTAGCCGTCGGCTGATGAATCCGCGCCTGCATGCCGCACGGCTCTTGTCGGCGGCCGGCTAGTCATGGTCAGGTTCCGCGTCAACCCGGAAGCCGATGGCTTGCCCGAGCGAGGGGACGGCGCCGTCCACCCTCCGGAGGCGCGGCCCCGCGAGAGGCTTCAGCGCTTCGGCCCCGGCCCCCTCTCGGAGCACGAGCTGCTCGCCCTCGTGATCGGCTCGGGCAGCGGGTCGATTTCGGCGCGCACGCTCGCCGAACAGGTGCTCGGCCTCTCCGGCGGGCGCCTCAACGACCTTGCACAGATGGACCCGGGGCGCCTGGTGGAGATTCCGGGGATCGGTTTCGCGGTTGCCGCAAGGATCGTGGCGGCGATCGAACTCGGCCGACGGGTGGGATCGGCACGTTCGAGCCGCGAGGACCCGATCACCGGTCCCGCCGATGTCCACGACATCTTCGCGCCCACCCTAGGGCACCTCGCCCACGAGGAGTTTCACATTCTCCTTCTGAACTCCCAGAACATCCCCATCTGCCAGCGCCAGGTCACGAAAGGGATCCTGGACGCGTCGCTGATCCATCCGCGCGAGGTCTTCCGCGACGCCATCGTGCTGCGGGCCGCGGCGCTGATCCTGGTGCACAATCACCCCTCCGGCAATCCCGAACCCTCGGCCGAAGACCTGAAGGTGACACGCCAGTTGTGCGAGGCGGGGGACCAGATCGGCATCCCGGTCCTGGACCACATCATCGTGGCGGGGGGGAGTTTTTCTTCGCTGGCCGGAAGAGGGTGTCTGCGAGGGGCGGGGCGCTGAGCCGCAAAGGCTTTGGGGCGCAACGCGTTGCCGCAGGACCGGGGGGCGGCCGCGCCCCGCACGGTGGGCGCGGGGTGCAAATGAACCGGCGGTGAAGTTATGATCACCATGCTCGTAATCAAGAGGATATTGGCGCGTACCGACTGCGTGAGGTGCGCGCCGCCGGCCCTGCCCTGCCCGTGGCCACCGATGGAATCCGTTGCAGAAAGGACACTGATGTTGATCACGCGTTTCTCCGCCCCCTCGTCCCGCGTCACCGGAGCCGGTTTCAGGAAGGCGGTCGGCGCTTTGTCGACCGGGGTTTCCGTACTGGCGGCGGCCGCCACGCTGTTCGCCACCGGTGCCGCGGCCCAGGCCCCCATGGACGCCCCCATCCC
>VXOC01000331.1 GCA_009840215.1 Gemmatimonadota bacterium
CCCCCCCCCTACCTTAAATTTTTTTAAGTTTACGGCGCCCTCCTAGATCTACACCGTTTTGATCTTCGTCTGCGTCAGACTTTTATAAGATTCATGTGGGGGGAGGGCTGAGGGTTGAAGTACGAGATCGTGAACCCGGATGCGCTGGGGCGTCCCCGGGGGTGGAGCAACGGGATGCTCGCGCCGGAGGGGGGGCGGGTGCTGTTCGTGGCGGGGCAGATCGGAGTGGAGGGAGGAACCGCGCTCGCCGCGCAGTTCCAGGCCGCGCTCGCCAACGTCGCCGCGGTCGTCGAGGAGGCGGGGGGGACGGTCGCCGACGTGGGGCGGCTCACCATCTATGTGACCGACATGGAGGCTTATCGGGGATCGCTGCCCGAGGTGGGCGCCGCATACCGAGCCGTCTTCGGGAAGCATTTTCCGGCCATGGCGCTGGTGGCGGTTACCGAGCTGGTGGATCCGCGTGCGGTGGTGGAGGTCGAGGCCACGGCGGTCATCCTTCGTCGCGCCTTGCCAGCCCGGCGCCTCGCCGCTCTCGGTGCTCGGGCGGCTCTATCCACGGACCGCTAGCGAAGGCCCAGCCATGACCGCACTTGATTCCCTCACCCTCGAACCCCCCCGCTCGTTCCTGCTGGACTTCGATGCGGAGACCGCGGTGGCGCGGATCACGCTGAACCGGCCCGAGCGGCTGAACGCGCTGACTTTCGAGGTCTACGACGAGCTCAGGAACACCTTTCGCGGGCTGGATGGGGAGGCGGAGGTGCGCGCGATCGTGATCACGGGTACGGGGCGCGGGTTCTGTACCGGTGGGGACGTTGAGGACATCATCGGGGCGCTCTTCGGGCGGGATTTCGAAGGGCTGCTGGAGTTTACGCGCATGACCTGCGACCTGATCGGGGCGATCCGGGCGTGCCGTCAGCCGGTGGTGGGGGCGCTGAACGGGACGGTGGCGGGCGCGGGTGCGGTCATCGCGACGGCGTGCGACGTGCGGATCGCGGCGGAATCGGCGCGGATCGCGTACCTGTTCACGCGGGTGGGGCTGTCGGGTGCGGACATGGGGGCGGCGTGGATGCTGCCGCGGATCGTGGGGCTGGGACGCGCGAGCGAGCTGCTCATGACCGGCGAGTTCATCGACGCGGCGGAGGCACATCGGATCGGGCTCTACAATAGCGTGGTGCCCGACGGGGAGGCGCTGGCCGTGGCCACGGAGTTTGCCGGGAAGCTGGCGCGGGGACCGTCGCTGGCGCTGCAGGTCACCAAGGATGCGCTCAGCCGGGAGGCGCACATGGAGCTGGAGGACGCGCTCGAGGCGGAGGCGCGGGCGCAGGCGATGTGCATGCTGAATCCGAACTTCCGCGAGGCCTACGACGCGTTCGTGGAGAAGCGGAGGCCGCGCTTTGTTTGACGGGGGCGGGCTGTCGCTGGATCCGGTGGCGGCGTTTATCGAGGGGCGGCACCGGGAGTACCGGGAGCGGGTCGTGGCGTTCTGCCGCGACGAGATAGGGGATGGGCACGATCCGGAGACGGACGCGGCGGCCAGGGTGCGGGCGCGCGAGCTGGTGGGGCGGATGGGGGCGGTGGGACTCTTCGAACCGATCCGGGATGGGGACGTGCGCGGGTGTCTGGTGGCGCGGGAGGTGCTGGGATGGTGGTCGCCGCTGGCCGACGCAGTGTTCGCGCTGCAGGGGTTGAGCGCGACGCCGGGGCTGGTGTGCGAGGCGGATCCGGGGGGGTGGGTGGATCGGGCGCTGGCGGGCGAGGCAATGGGCGCATTTGCCATGACCGAGTGGGAGGCGGGATCCGATGTGGCGTCGATGACCACCACGGCTGTGCCGGACGGGGCCGGGTACCGGCTGAACGGGGGCAAGGCGTTCATTTCGAATGCGGGGATCGCGGACTTCCATGTCGTGTTCGCGTCGACCGATCCGGAGGTGGGGACCTGGGGGATCTCGTGTTTCGTCGTGCCGGCCGACGCCGAGGGGTTCGAGTTCACCGGTTCGCTGGTGATGAGCGCGCCGCATCCGCTTGGAGAGGTGCGGTTCAATGACTGTCACGTTCCGGGCGAGATGATGCTCGGAGACGCGGGGACCGGCTTCAAGACCGGGATGGCCACGCTGGACCGGCTGCGCCCCACGGTGGCGGCCGCGGCGTGCGGCATGGCGGGCCGGGCGCTGTGGGAGGCGCTGGAGCACGCGCGGGGGCGGGAGCAGTTCGGGAAGCCGCTCGCCTCGTTTCAACTGATCCAGGAGAAGCTGTCCCATTCAGCCATGGAGCTGACCGCCGGACGCTTGCTGGCGTACCGGGCCGGGTGGGAGAAGGACCGGGGTGCGGAGCGCATTACGATGGAGGCGGCGATGGCGAAGGCGTTTTCGACGGAGGCGGCGCAGCGGATCGTGGACCGGTCCGTCCAGGTGCTGGGGGGCAGGGGGGTGCTCGCGAGCCATCCGGTGGACCACCTGTACCGGGCCGTGCGGGCGCTCAGGATCTACGAGGGGACGACCGAGATCCAGCACCTGATCATCGGGGGCGGGCTGGTGCGGGGGGACGGGCGTTGAGCGAGGGCCGGGAGCCTTGAGGGTCAACGTCATCGGTGGCGGGCCCGGGGGGCTCTTCGCCGCGCTGCTCCTCAAGAAGGCCGACCCGGGCCGCACGATCGAGGTCTTCGAGCGCAACCGGCCCGACGACACCTTCGGCTTCGGGGTGGTCTTCTCGGACGCGACGCTCGACGAGGTGGCCGAGGCCGATCCGGAAACTCACCGCGAGATTGCAAGGCGCTTCTACCACTGGGACGACATCCACATCCACTACCGGGGCGAGCTGCTCAGGTCGACGGGGCACGGGTTCGCGGGGCTGTCGCGCAGGGAGCTGCTGCTGCTGCTGCACCGGCGTTGCCGCGAGGCGGGGGTCAGTCTCCGCTTCGAGGCGGATGTCGACGACCTGGACCCGTACCTGGATGCCGACCTGGTGATCGGTGGGGACGGGATCAACAGCACGGTGCGGGAGCGATTCGCCGACTCCTTCGAACCGGCCGTCGACGTGCGCCCCAACCGTTTCGTCTGGCTTGGGACGACGCGGCCCTTCCCCGCCTTCACCTTCTACTTCCGCGAGGACGAACACGGCCTCTGGCGCGTGCACGCCTACCAGTACCGGGCGTCGGGGAAGTCGACCTTCATCGTCGAGGCCACCGAGGAGACGTGGCGGCGCGCGGGAATGGACACGGCCACTGAAGAGGAGACCGTGTGCTTCCTGTCCCGTCTCTTCGAGGAGGAGTTGGAGGGCCACCCGCTGATCCGCAACCGGTCGCTGTGGCGGCAGTTTCCGACGATCGCGAACGCGCGCTGGTCGGCGGGGAAGGTGGTGCTGATCGGGGACGCCGCCCACACGGCTCACTTCTCGGTGGGATCGGGGACGCGCCTGGCGATGCTGGACGGGATTGCGCTGGCCGGGGCGATGGACCGCGACACACTCTCCGTCGCCCTGGTCGCCTACGAGAAGGAGCGCCGCCGGCCCGTCGAGTCGCTGCAGCGGGCCGCGCAGGCCAGCCTGCAGTGGTTCGAGGACACGGAGCGCTACTTCCGCCTCGAACCGGTGCAGTTCGCCTTTTCGCTCCTGACGCGAAGCCTGCGGATCTCGCACGAGAACCTTCGCGAGCGGGATCCGGAGTTCGTGGACGAAGTGGACCGCTGGGTGGCCCGCAAGGCCGAGGTCCAGACCGGGGTGACCATCGCCGAGCACGAGGCGGCACTGGAGATCGTGCGGGGGCCAGAGGATGCCGGAAGCTCGGGGCCCGGCCCACCGCCACCACCACCCCTCTTCACCCCCTTCCGGCTCCGCGGCCTGTTGCTCCCCAACCGGATCGGGGTGTCGGCCATGTGCCAGTACTCAGCCGAGGACGGCACGATCGACGACTGGCACCTGGTCAACCTCGGGTCGCGGGCGATCGGCGGCGCGGGCCTGGTCATGACCGAGATGACCGCGATCGGGCGCGACGCACGCATCTCGCCGGGGTGCGCGGGGCTCTACACGGGGGAGCACGTGGCCGCATGGCGCCGCCTCGTCGACTTTGTGAAACGTTTCACAAGCGCGAAGGTCGGCATGCAGCTCGGCCACGCGGGACGCAAGGGGTCGACGAGGCTGTTCTGGGAGGGGCCGGACGAGCCGCTGGACGAAGGCGGCTGGCCCATCGTGTCCGCATCGCCGATCGGCTACTTCGACCACAGTCCGGTGCCGGCGGAGTTGGACGAGGCCGGCATGGCGGCACTGATCGGCGACTTCGAGCGCGCCACGATGATGGCGGTCGAGGCCGGCTTCGACCTCGTCGAGATTCACATGGCGCACGGCTACCTCCTGGCCAGCTTCCTGTCCCCCCTGACCAACCGGCGAACGGACCGCTACGGCGGGAGCCCGGAGAACCGGCTGCGGTTTCCGCTGCGGGTGGTGCGGGCGGTGCGCGCACTCTGGCCGGAAGAGCGGCCGCTGTCGGTGCGCCTGTCGGCGGTGGACTGGTGGCCCGGCGGCAACGAACCCGGTGACGCGGTGGATATGGCCCGGGCGCTCAAGGCGAGCGGATGCGACATCGTGGATGTCTCGTCCGGCCAGACGGTCCCCTACCAGCGGCCGCACTACGGACGGCAGTACCAGACGCCCTTCGCGGACCGCATCCGTCACGAGGCCGGGATCGCGACGATGGCCGTCGGCAACATTTCGTCCTTCGAGGACGTGAACGGGATCATCGCGTCGGGCCGGGCGGACCTCTGCCTCATGGCGCGGGCGCACCTGTGGGATCCATACTGGACGCGGCACGCCGCGCACGCGCTGGGGTATCCCCTGCCGTGGCCTCCGCAGTACGACACACTCGACCGGTACACGCCGCGCTTCGGGGCGGCGGCCGGGGCATTCGGACCGGAGACGGGGGACAACATTGACTGAAAACCGGCACTTCGTCACCTACCAGAACTACCTGAAAGTCCCCGAACTGCTCTCGCTGCAGTCCCCCCTGTCGGACCCTGCGGAGCACGACGAGACCCTGTTCATCGTGATCCACCAGGTCTACGAGCTGTGGTTCAAGGTCGTCCTGCACGAGCTGGATCGCGTGTGCGCGCTCCTCGCGGCGGGGGATGGGGCGCGGGCGGCGGCGACGATGAAGCGGGTATTGACCGTGCTAAAGGTGCTGGTGGCCCAGCTCGACATCCTCGAGACCATGACGCCCGTCGAGTTCGAGTCGTTCCGCGACCGGCTGGAGTCGGCGAGCGGGTTCCAGTCGGCGCAGTTCCGGGAGGTCGAGTTCGCGCTGGGGTTGAAGCGGCCTGGCGTTGCGGAGCGGTTCCCGGAGGGGTCGGAGGAGCGAACGCGGCTGGAGTGGAGGCTGGCGCGGCCGACGCTGTGGGACGCGTTCCTGCAATTCCTGGCGGGCAGGGGGCGCGCGATCCCCGCGGGCGCGCTGGCACGGGACGTGACCGGGCCGATCGCCCCCGACGAGGACGTGCAGGATGCGCTGGTCGGCATCTACCGGACCGATCCGGAGCTGGCCAACCTCTGCGAGCGCCTGGTTGACCTGGACGAAGGGGTACAGGAATGGCGGTACCGGCACGTCAAGATGGTGGAGCGCACCATCGGGAGTAAGCGCGGCACGGGCGGGTCAATGGGCGTGGCGTACCTGGCGTCGACGGTGGGTGCGCACGCCTTTCCGGACCTGTGGGCGATCCGGGCGCGGTTGTGAGGGGGAACCTCGCCCGCCACTACTCGCGCTTCCGCGTCTCGGAGCGCGTGCTGCTCACCGGGCACTCCCACCAGGCGTGGCCGGACGTGGCCTTCGAGGCGCAGCAGCAGGCGTGGCTGGACGCGGCCGAGCACGTCGACGACAAGTGGAACCGCGCCTTCGAGGTCGCGGACGAGGTGCGGGCCGGGTATCGGCGGCTGCTGGACGATCCGGACGGGCACATCGCGCTGGGACAGAACACGCACGAGCTGGTGATCCGGTTCCTGTCGGCGCTGCCGTTGCGCGAGCGCCCGCGGCTGGTCACGACCGACGGGGAGTTTCACACGATCCGGCGGCAGCTGGACCGGCTGGAGGAAGAGGGAATCGAGGTGGTGCGGGTGGGTGTGGCGGAGCGTGGGGATGGAGCGCCGTGGGAATCGGGGGTTTCGGGTGCGGATGGGGTTTCCGGGGTGGGAGGAGCGAATCGAGAGATTGCCGAAGCGCTCATCGAGGCCGTCGACGACCGCACGGCGGCGGTGCTGGTGTCATCGGTGCTCTTCCGCGATGCGCGGATTGTAGACGGGCTGGACCAGGTGGCGCGGGCGTGTGTGCGGGTGGGGGCCGAGCTGCTGGTGGACGCGTACCACTCGCTCAACGTGGTGCCGTTTTCGGTGGTGGGGATGGGGCTGGAAGGGGCGTTCGGGGT
>VXOC01000012.1 GCA_009840215.1 Gemmatimonadota bacterium
CCCCCGTGATCCGTTCCCCCGGCCCCGATCCCCTCATGGACGCCCTCTTCCCGGGTGTGCCGACCGCGGTGGACTGGGGACTGGGACGCATGCGGAAGGCTCTCGCCGAGCTGGGAGACCCCCACCGCCGCTACCGGGCGCTGCACGTGGGCGGCACGAACGGCAAGGGTTCCGTGGCCTCCACCTGGGCGTCGGTGCTGCAACACCAGGGAGAACGCGCCGGACTCTACACCTCGCCGCACCTCTGTTCGTTCCGGGAACGCATCATGATCGATGGCGCTCCCGTCCCCGCCCCCCGCCTCATCGCCGCGGCCGAAACGCTGCGCCCCCTGGCCCGCGAGCTCGGCATGTCGTTCTTCGAGGCGTCGACGCTGCTGGCGCTGGCCGTCTTCGCCGAAGCCGGGATCGACACCGCCTGCATCGAGGTCGGGCTCGGGGGTCGCCTCGACGCGACCAACGTGATCCAGCCCGAGGTCACGGCCATCACCAACGTGGCCCTGGACCACCAGGAGTACCTCGGCGACTCGCTGGAGGAGATCGCGGCCGAAAAGGCGGGGATCATCAAGCCGAACGTCCCGGTGGTCACGGCCGAGGGCCGTCCCGGGGCGCTGTCGGTGCTCGAGGACCGGGCGGCGCGGGTCGGCGCGCCCTTTCACCGGATCGAGCCGTGGCGGGACATCGGGGAACTTCGTCTCGGCCGCGGGGGCACGCGTTTCTCCTTTCGCACCGCGGCCGGGGACTTCCTCGATCTTCGGACCCCGCTCCCGGGCGCCCACCAGGCCGCCAACGCGGCGCTCGCGGTCCGTGCCCTCGAGCTGCTTCCCCGTCCGCCCTCGACGCACGCGGTGGGCGCGGGGGTGGCGGCCGTGCGATGGCCGGGCAGGGGACAGGTGCACCGCGTCGGCGACCTCCACTACATCTTCGACGTGGCGCACAACCGGGCCGCGGTGGGAGCGCTCGCCCGGGTCCTGGCCGACCTGGCGCCTCCGCGGCCGCTGATCGTGCTCGCGGGGATCCTGGGGGACAAGAACTGGTCGCGCATGTTGCCGCCGCTCGTGGACCTGGCCGACCGGGTGGTCTTCACCATCCCCGCCTCGGCGCCGCCGGAGAGAAACTGGGACCCGCGCGCGGTCGCGTCCGAAGTGGGGGACGGTATCCCGATCGAGGTGGTGGACGAGGTGACGGCCGCGGTGGAGCGCGCCGCCGGCCTGGCCGGGAACGGGACCGTCGTGGTGACCGGATCGTGCCACACCGTGGGCGACGCGCTCCAGGTCCTGGGGGTGAGCCCCTTCGGTGGCGGCTGACCTCCCTTCGCACCGCCCGGCCGCCACACTTCGCCTATCTTTCAGCAGCCCACGGACATCCCCGCAGACGCTTCGCCGCGCGAATGACGGGACGGTTCTTCCGCGGGCTGTTAGCGAACATCCCCGACCGGTTATCTTCGCAGCCATGTCCGCAGCCACTTCCTTCTCCCGCCTCCCCGGTTTTCGGGACTTCGTCCCCGAGGACCTCGCGCTCCGCAGCCACGTCTTCGGCACCTGGCGGCGGGTTGCACGCAGCTATGGCTTCGGGGAGTACGACGGGCCGCCGCTCGAGCCGCTGGGGCTGTACGTGGAAAAGAGCGGCGAAGAGATCGTCGGGCAGCTCTACGCCTTCACCGACAAGGGGGGCCGCGAGGTCGCGCTGCGCCCCGAGATGACCCCCACGCTGGCGCGCATGCTGGCCGAACGCAGCCGCGGGATGCCCAAGCCGATCCGCTGGTTCTCGATCCCCCAGCTCTTCCGCTACGAGCGCAGCCAGCGGGGCCGGCTGCGGGAGCACTTCCAGCTCAATGTGGACATCGTGGGCGAATCGGGTGTGGCGGCCGACGCGGAGGTGCTGGCGGTGGCGGTCGACGCGGTGCGTTGCCTGGGTCTGGGGGAGGACGACTTCGTGGCGCGCGTCAACGACCGCCGCCTGGTGAGCGCGGTTCTGACTGCGGCGGGCGTCCCAGCCGGTGCACACGCCGGCTGCCTCGCGGTGATCGACAAGGCGGGCCGGGCCGGGCCGGAGCGCACCAGAGCCGGTCTCGACGCGTTGGGATTGTCGCCGGGGGTGGTCGAGGTCCTCGCCGAACTGATTGCCGACGGGTCGCCCGAACACCTGGCCGAGCGCTTCCGGGACACACCCCGGGTTATGGATGCCATGCGTCCGCTACAGGAACACCGGTCGATCCTCGAGGCGATGGGGTTGGGCGGGTTTCTGCACTTCGACCTTACCGTGGTGCGCGGTCTCGCCTACTACACCGGCATCGTCTTCGAACTTTTCGACCGCGCCGGCGAACTGCGGGCGATCTGCGGCGGCGGACGCTACGACCGTCTCCTCGAGCTGGTGGGAGGAGAACGGCTGTCTGCAGTGGGATTCGGGATGGGCGACGTGGTCCTCGGCGAGCTGCTCCGTGACCGCGGGCTCGTGCCGGGTTCCGCACCGTCGTGCGACTACTACGTGGTGTGGGTAGGCCCGGACCAGCGCGCCGCGGGGCTTGAAATCGGCAGCCGGCTGCGAGCGGCCGGACACTCGGTCATGTACTCCCTCAGGCCGCAGGGAGTCGGCAAACAGCTCAAGGCGGCCAACCGCGCGGGAGCACGGAGAGCCGTGATCATCGGCCCGGACGAGGCGGCAGCCGCCTCGGCGACGGTGCGCGACCTGGCGACCGGCAGCCAGGAGACGAAGACCCTGCGGTCGCTGCTGGAGAGAGAAACGAAGACCCCCGCAGCCGGGAGGAACCCGTGAGCAGGAGCAGACCGGCGAGAGAGTCCAGGACCCCCGAGCCCGAGCTGGCGCCCGCCGATGTGCAGGCCGTGCGCGCCGCCTTGAACCGCGCCGCGCGGCGCCTCAACATCCTGGAGCTGATCATCCTCAGCGCGGCCGCGATCGCCTCGATCGCGGGGGGCTGGCTTGCGGCCCTCCTGGCCACCAGGGCGTTCGGCTTCCCCTTCCGCATGACGTGGGTGGGAGCATCGCTCGCGCTCTTCGTGATTCCCGCGCTCGCCGCCTACCTGGTGAACAGGCGCAGACAAGGGGCGCAGGGGAAGTCTGCCGCGGACACGACCGATCAATCTCCCGCAGGGGACACCGAATAAATGGGCAGAAAGTCGCAGAAAAAGGGACTTACCCCCCGCGCGGAGGACTTCTCCGCCTGGTACAACGAAGTCGTGCAGCAGGCGGAGCTGGCGGACTATTCCCCGGTGCGCGGCAGCATGGTCATCCGGCCCTGGGGATACGGAATCTGGGAGAACATGCAGCGTGCGCTCGACGACATGTTCAAGGCGTCGGGACACCGGAACGCCTACTTCCCGCTCCTGATCCCCATGAGCTTCATCGAGCGCGAGAAGGAGCATGTGGAGGGCTTCAAGCCGGAGCTGGCCGTGGTGACCCACGCGGGCGGGAAGGAGCTGGAGGAGCCGTACGTCGTCCGGCCCACCTCGGAGACGATCATCTACGCCATGTACGCCAAGTGGGTGCAGAGCTACCGCGACCTGCCCATCCTCCTCAACCAGTGGGCGAACGTCATGCGCTGGGAGCTGCGAACCCGCCTCTTCCTCCGCACCGCCGAGTTCCTCTGGCAGGAGGGCCACACCGCGCACGCCACCGAGGACGAGGCCGAAGAAGAGACCCTGAAGATCCTGGGAATCTACCGCAGCTTCATGGAGGACTGGATGGCCATGCCTCCGCTCACGGGGCGAAAGTCCGAGTCCGAAAAGTTCGCTGGCGCGGTGCGCAGCTACGCCTGCGAGGCACTCATGCAGGACAACAAGGCGCTGCAGGCGGGCACCTCGCACATGCTCGGGCAGAACTTCGCGCGCCAGTTCGGCCTCACTTTCCAGAGCGAGGAGGGCCGCGAGGAGTACGCGTGGAACACCTCGTGGGGCGTGTCGACGCGCCTGGTCGGGGGACTGGTGATGACCCACGGCGACGACGTGGGCGTGGTGGTGCCGCCGAAGCTGGCCCCGACGCAGGTGATGGTGGTGCCGATCGGGCGGAGCGACGAACAGTGGGCGGTGGTGAGCGAGGTGGCCGACCGCGTCGTGGCGGCGCTGGGGGACTCGGGGTTGCGCGCGGACGCGGACAGGCGCCGGCACCTTTCGCCGGGTGCGAAGTTCTTCGAGTGGGAGCGCAAGGGGGTGCCGGTGCGGGTGGAGATCGGGCCGCGCGACGTGGAGCGGGGGGAGGTGGTGGTGGTGCCGCGGGTGACCGCTCCGGGTGAGGAGCGGAAGGTGGGGTTGGAAGAAGCGCGGGCATTGGGAGAAATGCCGGAACGGCTCGAAGCGCTGCAGGCATCCCTTCTCGACGCGGCGAGATCCCGGCGCGAGGCCGCCACCCATCGCGGCGAGGTCAGATCCGTTGACGAGCTCGGCGCACTCCTGGACGACGGTGTCGGCTTCGTTCACTCGGGCTGGTCGGGCGACCCAGCCGTCGAGGAGCACGTCAAGGAGGCCACGAAGGCCACCATTCGCGTCATCCCCGGCGAGGAATTCCGCTCGGCCACCGCTCCCGTGCACTGTGCGGGGGGTGGGAAGGCGCGGATGGAGGTGGTGTGGGCGCGGGCGTACTGACCGCCACGAGTCCGCCGTTTGCGCGGCGGGGTGGGTTGCTGCACTGCGGCGCATACTCGCTGGAAAATCTTGCGCAACAATATCAAACACCATTATATGTGTACAATGGCGATCGGATTCTGGAGCGGAAGCGCGCCCTGGAGGAGGCGTTTGCGGGTCTGAAGGCGTCACTCCGCCCCCTCGTCGCCTACTCGGTCAAGGCCAACCCCAACCTGGCGGTACTGGACCTCCTGGCCCGGGCCGGTGCCGGCGCCGACATCGTCAGCGGCGGCGAGCTGTTCCGAGCCCTGCGCGCGGGCATTCCGGCGGACCGCATCGTCTTCGCCGGCGTGGGCAAGTCCCGCGACGAGCTGCGGTACGGGATCGAGGCCGGGATCATGTCCTTTCACGTCGAGAGCGCCCAGGAGCTGGAGGCGCTGGGTGCCCTGGCTGCCGAAATGGGTGCGGTTGCCCCGGTGGCGGTGCGTGTCAACCCCGATGTGCAGAGCTTTACGCATGAGTTTACCAGCACGGGGCACGCGGCCGCCAAGTTCGGGGTCTCCCCGGGCGAGGCACACGAGATGTACCGCCGCGTGGCCGCCCATCCGGCGCTGTGCGCGGTTGGCGTGGACGTGCACATCGGGTCGCAGATCCGCGATCCGGCGCCGTTCCTGAGGGCGCTCGACGTGGTGCTCCAGGTGGAGGAGCGGGCACGCCGGGAACTCGGAATCGAACTCGATTACGTGGATCTGGGCGGCGGCTTCGGCATCTCGGACGGCGCGGGGGAGGCTCTGGACATCCGCGCCCTGGGCCGCGAGGTTGCCGCCCGTCTGGAGGGACGCGGCCTGGCCCTGATCCTTGAACCCGGCCGCTTCCTCGTGGGCGATGCTGGCGTATTGGTCACACTTATATTATATGTGAAGAAAAGCGGCGAAAAGACCTTCGTCGTCACCGACGCCGGCATGACGGAACTCATCCGCCCGAGCCACTATGGCGGCGTCCATTCGGTATCGCCGGTGCGCGAGAACGGCCGTGACCCGGTCGAGCGCGTGGACATCGTCGGCCCGGTCTGCGAGCAGGGCGACTTCCTGGCGCGCGACCGCCTCCTCCCCCTCCCGCCCCCCGGGGCACTGCTGTGCGTCCACCAGGCCGGCGCCTACGGATTCACCATGGCGTCCAACTACAACTCGCGTCTCCGTCCCGCCGAAGTCCTCGTGCACGGTGAACACGTCACCCTGGCCCGCCGCCGCGAGCGGTACGACGACCTCATCCGCGGTGAAACCGATGACTGATACGCTCGCCGTCCCCGCACCACCCGCCGACGATCCCACGCGGTCCTCTGCCCCGCCCCCCACTCCCGCCGCCCACGACCGGATCCTCCTCGTCGACTACGGCTCCCAGTTCACCCAGCTCATCGCGCGCCGCATCCGCGAGGCCGGCGTCTACTGCGAGATCCACCCCCCCGACCGCTCCACCGACTGGGTCCGCGCCTGGGGCCCCACCGGCATCGTCCTCTCGGGCGGCCCCTCGTCCGTCTACGACGAAGCCGGCCCCGGCCTCGACCCCGCGTTCCTCGACCTCGGCGTCCCCATCCTCGGCATCTGCTACGGCATGCAGCTCATCGCCCGGCACGAAGGCGGCGCCGTACTCCCCGGCAAGCGCGAGTACGGCCGCGCCACCCTGCGCGTCTCCCCGTCCCCCACGAACGGCCACGACTCCGCCCCCCCCCCGGTGTCAGAAACCAAAAAACGCGGCCCCGGGACGTGGAGGGATGCGAGGTGCTCCGGAGGGGGGTAATACAAAAAGAATG
>VXOC01000368.1 GCA_009840215.1 Gemmatimonadota bacterium
CGATCCCCCGCCGCCCCCGGTGCGACGCGGGGCTTTACCACGGGCTAGCGGTGCGGGTCCTCGGTGTCACCGGAATCGTCGGTCTTGGGGGCCCGTATCGATCCCTTGAAGTTGCGAATGCCGGACCCGAGTCCGCGGGCAATGTCGGGGAGGCGCTTCGCACCGAAGATCAGCGCGAAGATGAGTAGAATGAAGAGGATCTCGCGGATACCTATTGTGGGCACGGCGTCTCCTTCCGTGGGGTTGTTCTCTTGCAGCCCGTGGACAGGGCCGGGGGGATTCCCTCCACGGACCGCCGGCGGCTACCCACGCAGCAGGTCCTTGGCGATGGTCTGCAACTGCATGTTGTCGGTTCCCTCGTAGATCGTGCCGATCTTCGCGTCCCGGTAGAGCTTCTCGACCGGGTACTCGCGCGTGAAGCCGTAGCCGCCGTGAAGATCGATGCACCGCGAAGATACCCTCTGCGCCATGCGGGACGCGAACAGCTTGGCCATCGCGGCCTCGCGCAGGAAGGCTTCCCCCCGACCCTTGAGGCGCGCCGTGTTGTAGACCAGCAGCCGGGCCGCCTCGATCTCGGTGGCCATCTCGGCCAGTTGGAACTGCACCGCCTGGAACTCCGCCACGGGGCGGCCGAACTGCTCCCTCTGCTGCACATACTTCACCGTGTGGTCGAGCGCCCCCTGGCCGAGCCCCAGCATCTGCGCGCCGATCCCGATGCGCCCCTCGTTCAGCGTCTCGATGGCCACCTTGTAGCCCCGGCCCAACTCCCCCAGAACGTTCCCCGCGGGCACCCGCACGTCGTCGAGGACCAGCTCCGTGGTCGACGAGGCGCAGATGCCGAGCTTCTTCTCCTTCTTGCCGACGGAAAAGCCCGGCGTGTCCCGCTCGACGATGAACGCGGTAATCCCCTTGTACCCGTGTTCCGGCCTGGCGTTGGCGAAGACGATGAAAAGCCCGGCCTCGGCTCCGTTGGTGATCCACATCTTGCTGCCGCTGAGCACCCAGTCGTCCCCGTCGCGGGTAGCGCGCGTACCCAGCGCGAAGGCGTCGGAGCCGCTCCCCGCCTCCGAGAGCGCATAGCCGCCCACAGTGCCGGCGGCCAGCCGGGGGAGGTGCCGGCTGAGCTGTTCTTCAGTGCCCCACTTGAGAAGAGCGTTGTTGACGAGGGTGTTCTGGACATCGACCAGCACGCCCACCGAGGGGTCGACGCGGGAGACCTCCTCGACCACGAGCACCGCGGTGAAGAACGAACTGCCGATGCCGCCGTAGTGCTCGGGAATCTCGATCCCCATGAAACCGAGGTCGAAGAGAAGGGAGATGAGATCCGAGTCGAGCTGATGGTCGGCGTCCATCCTCTCGACGCGCGGTGCGATCTCCGATTCGGCGAACTCCCGTACGGCTTCGCGGAACGCGGCCTCGTCTTCGTTCAGCGCCGTGAGCGCGGGAGCGTGGGTCAGCGTGGTCATACCCCCTCCAGGACGGAACCTCCTCCCGGGTGGGCCGCGGGGGCCCGGGCCGGTCGTGCGGATTCTTGTCGTTAATGGGATGATAATCAAATCTCACCCCACAGGTTCCACACGAAGGCAGCGCGGACGGGTTGACGGGCACGGGGAGCCGCCTTGCGGGCGCCCGCTTGACGCCTCCGCCTCCTGCGGCTTTTTTTCTGTCGCTTCTAGTCCGTGGCGAAACCAGGTGTCCGGCCCCGGTGGGTCGAGGCGCCGTGCCGGAACGAAACCCAGCGGAGACGTTGATGTCCGAGATCCCGGAAGGACTCAAGTACACCACCGAGCACGAATACCTGAGACAGTCCGACGAGTCCGGTGTGTACTACGTCGGTATTACAGATTATGCCCAGGGTGAACTGGGTGACGTGGTCTACGTCGAGCTGCCCGAACCGGGAGACATCTTTGCTCCCATGGAGACCTTCGGGACCATCGAGGCGGTGAAGGCGGTGAGCGACCTCTACTGCCCTCTGGCGGGCGAGGTGGTGGAGGTCAACGAGGACCTCGACGCGGACCCCGCGCTGGTGAACACCAATCCCTACGGGGATGGGTGGATGATCCGGCTGCGGGTCGACGATCCGCGCGAGCTGGAGGAGTTGCTGGACGCGGATGGCTACGGGGCGCACATCGGCGAATAACGACGGCACAGCATGCCCACCCCCATCGATCATCATCCCGACTTTCCGGCCCGGCACCTGGGCCCGAATCCGGACCAGATCCGCGAAATGCTCGCAGTCGTGGGCTGCGACAGCGTCGACCAGCTCATGGCGGAGACGGTGCCCGACTCGATCCGGCTCGGCCGCGCGCTCCGGATCCCGGAGGGCGTTCCGGAGGCGGAGCTGCTGGTTCGACTTAGAGAGATTGCCGACGCGAACGAGACGTGGCGGAGCTACCTGGGAATGGGGTATTCGGGCGCAATCACTCCCGGGGTCATCCAGAGGAATATCCTGGAAAACCCGGGGTGGTACACACAATACACACCGTACCAGGCCGAGATCGCGCAGGGCCGGCTGGAAGCGCTGCTGAACTTCCAGACCGCGGTCATCGACCTGACGGGGATGGAAATCGCCAACGCCTCGCTCCTGGACGAAGGGACGGCGGCCGCCGAAGCCATGTTCATGCTCCTGGGGAAGGGACGGAAGCGGCGCGGGCACGTCTTCCTTGTGGCCGACGACTGTCATCCTCAGACGATTGCCGTGGTGCGCACCCGGGCCGAGCCCCTCGGGGTCGAGGTGCGGGTGGGCCCGAGCGGTGAATTCGCGTTCGACCAGTCGGTGTTCGGCGCGCTGGTGCAGTACCCCGCCACCGACGGGGGCGTGCACGACTACCGCGTGCTCTGCGAGGCGGCCGGGGCGGTGGGCAGCCACGTGGTTGTCGCCGCGGACCTGCTGGCCCTGACGCTGCTCACGCCACCGGGCGAGTTCGGGGTTGACGTGGCGGTGGGGAACACCCAGCGCCTGGGCGTCCCGATGGGATACGGCGGTCCCCACGCGGCCTACATCGCCTGCCGCGAGAAGTTCAAGCGCCAGCTCCCGGGACGGATCATCGGGGTTTCGGCGGACCGGCACGGCAACCCGGCGCTCAGGATGGCGCTGCAGACGCGGGAACAGCACATCCGGCGCGAGCGTGCCACCTCCAACATCTGCACGGCCCAGGTGCTCCTTGCGGTCATGGCGGGGATGTACGCGGTGTATCACGGGCCCGAGGGGCTGCGGCGCATCGCACAGCGGATCCGCAAGCAGACGGCGACCCTGGCGCGGGGACTCGAAGCGGCGGGCAGCGGAATCGTTCATCGGACATTCTTCGACACCTTGCGCGTGGAACCGGCCGGCGGCACGGACGCGGTGCTGGCCGCGGCTCGCGCGGCCCGGATCAACCTGCGCGACTTCGGCGACGGGTCGGTGGGCGTCTCCCTCGACGAAACGGTGACCCCCGCCGACCTCGACGACCTCCTGGAGGTGTTTGGAGGGGGAGGTTCATCGCGTGACCTGGCCGCCTCCTTCGAGCCGGACGAATACCCGCCGCACCTGGTTCGCTGCAGCCCCTACCTCACGCACCCCGTCTTCAACAGCTACCACTCCGAGACGGAGATGCTCCGCTACATCCACCGCCTCGAATCGCGCGACCTGTCGCTGAACACCAGCATGATCCCGCTCGGCTCGTGCACGATGAAGCTGAACGCCACCACCCAAATGACCCCGGTCACCTGGCCGGAGTTCGGGGGACTCCACCCCTTCGCCCCGCCCGAGCAGGCACAGGGGTACGCCCGCATCATCGCCGATCTGGAGGCGTGGCTCGCGGAGATCACCGGTCTGCCGGCGGTGTCGCTGCAGCCGAATTCGGGGGCGCAGGGAGAGTACACGGGCCTGCTGGTGATTCGCGCCCGGCTCCACGCGCTGGGCCAGGAGCACCGGGACGTCTGCCTGATCCCCTCGTCGGCGCACGGCACGAACCCGGCCAGCGCGGTGATGGCGGGCATGAAGGTGGTGGTGGTCCAGTGCGACGATCGCGGCAACGTGGATGTGGCGGACCTGGAGCAGAAGGCGGCGCGGCACGCCGACCGGCTGGCCGCGGTGATGGTCACCTATCCCTCGACCCACGGCGTCTTCGAGGAGGAGATCCGCACGGTCTGCGACATCGTGCACCGCCACGGCGGCTACGTGTACCTGGACGGCGCCAACCTGAACGCGCAGGTCGGGCTCTGCCGTCCCGGCGACTACGGGGCGGATGTGATCCACATCAACCTCCACAAGACCTTCGCGATTCCGCACGGCGGCGGCGGCCCCGGCATGGGTCCCATCTGCGCCACGGAGGAGCTGGGACCGTACCTGCCCGGCCACCCGGTCGTGCCGGTCGGCGGCGACGAGGCGATCGGGGCGGTCGCGGCGGCCCCCTGGGGGAGCGCGAGCATCCTGCTCATCTCGTGGGCGTACATCGCGCTCCTGGGCCGGGACGGGGTCACCGAGGCGACACGCACGGCGATCCTCAGCGCCAACTACATGGCGATGACCCTCGAGGACCACTTCGACATCCTGTACTGGTGGGGCAGCGGGAGCGGCCGCGTGGCCCACGAATTAATCGTGGACCTGCGCCCCCTCAAGAAGGCCACCGGGATCACCGAGGAGGATGTCGCCAAGCGCCTCATGGACTACGGCTTCCACGCGCCCACCATGGCGTTTCCGGTCCCCGGCACGATCATGATCGAGCCCACCGAGAGCGAATCGAAGGCCGAGCTGGACCGCTTCTGCCAGGCCCTCATCTCCATCCGGGCCGAAATCCAGCAGATCGAGCTCGGCCTCCAGGACCGCCTCGACAACGCCTTGAAGAACGCGCCGCACACCGCCCGGGCGGTAACCACGGACGGGTGGGAGCACGGCTACACGCGCGAGCAGGCGGCCTTCCCCGCGCCCTGGGTGCGTGAACACAAGTTCTGGCCGTACGTGGGCCGCATCGACAACGCCCTGGGCGACCGCAACCTGGTCTGCTCCTGTCACCCGGTCGAAGCCTACGAGGCGCCGGAGGCGGCACATCGCTGACGTTCCGACCACCCCGCCCGGTGCCGACGCCACCGCGCCGCCACGCACGCAACCGAAGTCACCCGGACGACAAACGGAGGAGTTCCCTTGGCCAGACTGACATTCCACGGCCAGTCCACGTTCACCATCGAGACCGACGACGGCACCCGCCTCGTCATCGATCCCTTCTTCGACGACAACCCGGTCTCCGACATCAGGCGTTCCGAGGTGGGCGCGGTGGACTACATCCTGTGCACCCACGGCCACTTCGACCACTTCGTCGACGCGATCCCCCTGGCCCGCGAAACCGGCGCCACCCTGATCTCCACCTTCGAGATCGTCTCCTTCGCCGAAACGCAGGAGGTCCAGGGCCACCCGCTGCACATCGGGGGCGGCCATGACTTCCCCTTCGGGCGCGCGAAGATGACCCCGGCGATCCACGGCGGGCAGGTCCACGGGGACGCGACGGGCCAGTTCACCACCGTCCCCGGCGGCTTCCTGCTGCACATCGACGGCAAGCGCATCTACCACGCGGGGGACACGGCCCTCACCCTCGACATGCAGCTCCTGCGCGGCAAGGTCGACGTGGCGATCCTGCCCATCGGCGACAACTTCACGATGGGGCCGGAAGACGCGGCCACGGCCGTGGGGTTCATCGAGCCGGCGGTGGTGATTCCGATGCACTACAACACGTGGCCCCTGATCGAACAGGACCCGGAGCACTTCCGCGCCCTGGTGGGTGACCGCGCACACGTCCAGGTGATGTCTCCGGGAGACGTGTACGCCCCCTGACGCGCCCCGCCGGCCCTGAACCCTGCCCGCCCCATCCGCCCCGCCCGAACGCCCGTCGTGAACCCAACGACCTCCCTCGCCTGGCGCATACTGGTCGACGAACCGCTCTCCGGGCCCACCAACATGGCGCGCGACCACGCCCTGGCCGAACTGGCCCGTCCCGGAACCGGCACGCTGCGCCTCTACCGCTGGAACCCGGCAACGCTCTCGTTCGGGCGCAACGAACCCGTCACGGTGGGTTACCGGGAGCTTCTGCGCCGGCACCCGGAGATGGGAGCGGTGCGGCGGCCTACGGGGGGGCGCGCCGTGATCCACGACCGGGAGCTGACCTACTCGGCCGTGTTGCCGGTGCGTGCATGCGGGGGACTTCGTGCGGCGTACCGCAGGATCAACGAAGCGCTGGTTGCGGGGCTGCGCGACCTCGGCGTGGGGGCCGGCCACGCGAACGCGAACGGTCGCGCGGTGCCTCCCGAGTCGGGGCCGTGTTTCATGGAGGCGGCCGAGGGGGAGGTGGTGGTG
>VXOC01000292.1 GCA_009840215.1 Gemmatimonadota bacterium
GTTCCGGGGGAGGGGCTTTCGGGGCTGATGGATGTGGTCTCCGGCCCCGGGTACGCCACTTCGGCGGGACTGGCGCTCCACGGGGCGGACTACTTCATGGATACGGGAAGCGGCGTCTCCACGGTGGCCACGGGAGTGGTCACCCGGATGGGGGCGTGGCTCAAGGAGTTCTTCTGATTCGAAACCGAAAGACGACAGACCACACCAAGGGACCCCGGTCCCAAAAAAGGAGATGACCCCATGATCTTCACACTTGACGAAGCCCCCAGAAACCGGGCGCTGATGCGCGTTATCGGCGTGGGAGGGGCCGGCGGCAACGCCGTCAACCGGATGATCGACGAGAAGCTGGAAGGCGTCGAATTCATCTCGGCCAACACCGACGCCCAGGCGCTCGCCGCGTCGAAGGCACCCACCACCATCCAGCTCGGCAAGCGCCTCACCCAGGGTCTGGGCGCCGGAGCCCGCCCGGGAATCGGCCGGCAGGCCATCTCGGAGGACGCCGACGAAGTGCGCGCCGCGCTCGAGGGGGCCGACCTGGTCTTCATCACGGCCGGAATGGGCGGGGGAACCGGCACCGGCTCGGCCCCGGTCATCGGCGAGATGGCGCGCGAGCTGGGCGCGCTCGTGATCGCCGTGGTCACGCGGCCCTTCCGCTTCGAGGGCAAGAAGCGCCTGCGCCAGGCCGACCAGGGGCTGGAGGAGCTGGGCCGCACCGTCGACACCATGATCGTGGTGCCGAACGAGCAGCTCCTCTCCGTCGTCGGCAAGGGCACTTCCTTCCGCGACGCCCTCAAGAAGGCCGACGAGGTCCTCCTCCAGGCCACCCAGGGGATCAGCGACCTGATCCGCGTCAGCGGCGAGGTCAACGTGGACTTCGCCGACGTGCGCACCATCATGTCCTCGTGCGGCGCCGCCCTGATGGGCACCGGCGTCGGCCGCGGCGAGAACCGCGCCCTCAAGGCCGCCAGCGACGCCGTCACCTCGCCGCTGCTGGAGAACGTCTCGATCCGGGGCGCGCAGGGCGTGCTGATCAACATCACCGGCGGCTCGGACCTCACCATCGACGAAGTGACCGGGATCTCGACGATGATCCAGGACGAGGTGGGCGACGAGGCCGAGATCATCTTCGGTGCCGTGCACGATTCGTCGATGGACGGCGAACTCAGGGTCACCCTCATCGCCACCGGCTTCGAGGAAGGCCAGGAGATGGAGGAGGAGCAGGCCGTCATCCAGCCGGTGTTCGGCGCGGCGAGGCAGCAGCAGGCGGGTCTGCGCGCGGTGGGCGGAGGCCGGGTCGACCCGGTGCAGCAGCCGACGATCGTCCGGCGTGAGACGGGTGGTGCACGCCGGCAGTTCGGGGGGGGCGGGCCAACGCAACAGCCCTTCCACGGGTCGAACATGGAAACGCCTCGCGCAGCTGCCGACGGCCGCATGGGCATGGAAGGCGCCCGGGCGACGCTGGCCACGGGAATGGGCTCGCGTGCGGCCAGAGGCTCGGTCGCGCGCCCCTCGCTGGGAGGCGGCTACCGCGGCCGCTCGACCGGCATGGACTCCCGCGAGCTCGAGCTGCCCACATTCATCAAGAGGCTGGAAGCCTGAGAATACGACACTGGAAGGGCGGATCCATCCACGGAACGCTCTTCTTCGTGCTGGCCCTGACCGCCTGCGAACGGACACCGGAGGCGGGCCTGCTGGAACCGGTGCACGCCCGGGTGCCAGAGCGGGTCGAGGTGCGCGAGATCTCCCCGGGCACCACCTTCGGCCAGCTTCTGTGGGCCGCGGGGCTGGAGTCCCCGGGCCACCATAATCTGCTCCTCGCCTTTGGTGAACAGGCCAATCCGCGGCGCATGCGATCAGGCACGGAGGTGCGCATGCGTTGGCGGGGGGATCCGGAACGCCTCGCGCGGGTCGAAGTCGACGTGGACCGCGACCACACGGTCCATCTCGAGCGCGCGGGAAACGGCTGGCGCTCGTCCACCCATACCGTCTCCACCACGACCGACACGATCCTTGCGGCGGGGGAGATCCGGAGCAGCCTCTGGTCCGCGGTGGTGAGCCTCGTCGAACTCCAGTCGCTGCCATCGACGGACAGGGACCGGATCGTCGCGCGTCTGGACCGCGTCTTCCAGTGGCAGATCGACTTCTCCCGCCAGCTCAGGGTGGGTGATTCCTTCCGTTTCGCCTTCGAACGCGAGAGACGGCCCGACGGCAGCATGCGCACCGGCCAGCTGCTGGCCGCCGAACTCGTCAACCAGGGGCGCACCCTGAACGCCATCTGGTTCAGGCCCGACGGGGAGGATTTCGGGGACTGGTACGACCTGGAGGGACAGTCCGTGCGGCGCGCCTTCCTCAAGAAGCCGCTGCGGCTGGCCTACATCTCGTCGCGCTTCACGAACCGGCGCTTCCACCCCATCCTCCGCACCTGGCGCGCTCACCGGGGCGTCGACTACGCGGCCAGATCGGGGTCCCCCGTCGAGGTCACCGGCAAGGGAGTGGTCGTCCGCAGGGAGGTGGGCAAAAGCTACGGCCGGTTCATCGACGTACGCCACGCCAACGGCTACCTGACCCGCTACGCCCACCTCAGGGGATGGGCCCGGGGCACCGCGGTCGGTTCAAGCGTCGCGCAGGGACAGGTCATCGGATATGTGGGGATGACGGGCATGGCGACCGGTCCCCATCTCCACTATGAAATGCACCGGAATGGTCGCCGGATAGACCCGCTGGCGGTCGACCTGCCCGCCGGTGATTCCGTCCCGGCCGCCGATCGCGCGCGGTGGCGGCGGGAGCGCGAGGAACGCAGGAACCTGTTGCCCGGCATGATCGCTTCCGAGACATTCCGAATTCAGCAGGCGGCTGCCGGCCGGACCGGCGGAGGCCGCTGAGTCCACCGGCCGCCCAGGCGGTCCGGCCACAGAACAACCCCCTTTCCGGATTCTCTCCCGATCCATGTCGCTGGCACCCGCGCTGCTCCTGCTCCTCGCGGCCGGAGGATTCTGCGGGTGGGTCTACTATCGGCGGGAGTTCACGGTCCGAAGCCGGCCCCTCCTGCTTGCGGCCAGACTGGTGACCGTCGCCGCCCTGGTGGCGATCATCTGGAACCCGACGATCCCGACCACGCCGGGCGGAGCGACCCCAACCCGGTTCGTGATTCTGGACGCGAGCGCCTCCATGACGGCCGTCACCGCGGATGGCACCCAGCTCTGGGCAGCCGCGGTGGAGCGCGCACGAGGGTACGCCGCCGATGGCGCCCGTCTTCTCGTGGCCGGCGCGGCGGCCACCGCGTGGGGTCCCGATTCGCTGGACGCCGCCGTCCCCGACGGGGTGGAGTCGCTGCTGGCTGATGCGGTGCGCATCGCGGCCGAGGCCGGGGCCCGGGAAATCACCCTGGTCACCGACCGCCGCGTGGCCGACCCCGTCGCGGCCACCACCACCGCACGGCGTCTGGGTGTCAGCCTCGGCGTCGACTCGCTGCCCCGCGCGGCCCCCAACCTGGCACTCGCCCGCCTGGTCCTCCCGGCCTCCGCCGAGCGCGGCGAGACCGTGCGCGGATCGGTCGAGGTGGAGGGGACGGCGACCATCGACTCTCTCACCGTGACCGTCGCGGTCGACGGCCGCCCCCACACGGCTCTGCGCATGGCGGCGCCCGGCGGCGGCATCGGCACGGCCACCTTCAACCTGGGCCCGGCGGCCGCCCTCGGCCCCGGAGCGCACAGGGTCACGGCCCGCATCGAGCACGCGGACGCCTTCCCGCTGGACGACGAGCGGGCCGCGATCGTCGAGATCGACCCGGAAGAGACCGGTGTGCTGCTGGTCTCCTTCGCGCCGGACTGGGAGCCCCGGTTCCTGCTCCCCGTCCTCAGCCAGGTCACGGGACTGCCCGTCCGTGGCTTTCTGCGCACCGGACCCGACCGCTTTCAGCCCATGGACGCCCCTGCCGGAGGCGGCGCGGAGACGATCGCCGAGGACGCCCTGGAGCGGCTCCTGCGCCGGGCAGGCATCGTGGTCGCCATGGGAGTGGACGGTGCGGCCGCGGAGATCCTCGAACCGGCCACGGCGCGCACCCGCAGGCTCCTGGTCTTCCCACGGGACGGCGCCGGAGCGGCGATGGCGGGCGTCGCGACCGGCGCTCCCCTGCCCGGCGAGTGGTACCTGGACGATCCCCCGCCGTCTCCCATCGCCGGCGAGGCAGGCCGGTTCGCTTCCGGGGGACTGCCTCCGCTGACCGGCATACTCCCTGTCCTCGACAACGGTGGTGGGTCGGCGCTGTACGTCCGTGCGGGTGGGGCGGGGGACGCCGAGACGGCGCTGTTGCTGCGGCAGTACGGGAATCGCCGGGCGGCGGTCGTGCTGGCCAGCGGGTTCTGGCGCTGGGCCTTCCGCGACGGCGAGCCCCGCGAACACTACAGGCGCCTCTGGGCCGCGGTGGGCGGCTGGCTGATGGCCGACGAACCGCTGGGCACGGGTCCCGGTGTGCGGCCGGCCGGGACCGTACTCGCGCGGGGCGTGCCGCTACGCTGGCGGGGCAGCGGCTACGAGGGCGAAGAGGTGGGGCTCACGGTCACCGATTCGACCGGATCCGTGGTCCTGGACTCGACGGTGGCGGTACCTGCCGGCGGTCAGTTCACCACCCCCGCGGTGCTCCCCGGCCGGTACGGCTACACGGTGGCTGCTGCCGACACCACCGGCGGCGACTTCGAGGTGACCTCCTTCAGCGGCGACATGCTGCACCGCTCCCTCGATCCCGGGGACCTCACCGTGCGGGCCGCCGTGAGCGGGGATTCCTTCGAGGCCGGTCGGCCGCTCCGCACCTGGCCGCTGCTCTACGTTCTCATCCTGGCGGCGCTCTGCTGCGAGTGGGTGGGGCGGCGGCGGGCGGGACTGCGGTGAGGCGCGTTGCCAGCCTCTGGCGGCGGGCCCTCGCCCGCGCGATTCCCCGTTCCTTCGGCGAGATCGATGCCCGCGCGCTCGAGGATCTTGAGGAACGACTCATCACGGCCGACTTCGGGGTCCGGGCGAGCCAGCGCTTCGTAGAGGCGGTCGAGGAGGCGGCGCGGGAGGAGGGGGCGGGGGACGGGGATGGACTGCGCCGCGTGTTGGCCGGCTCGATCCGGGCGGTGTTCGAGGGTGACGACGAGGGGGGACTCGCCGTGGCGGACACAGCGCCGACCGTGTACCTGATGGTCGGCGTCAACGGGGTCGGGAAGACGACCACCGTGGGAAAGATCGCGCACCGCCTGGCTGCCGAGGGGCGAAGCGTGATCGTCGCCGCGGCCGACACCTACCGCGCGGGCGCGACCCGGCAGCTCGAGCGCTGGACGCAGCGGGCGGGCGCCGGTTTCGTGAGGGGGAAGCCGGGCGGCGATCCGGCCGCGGTGGCGTACGATGCCCTCAGCGCGGCCACCGCCCGGGGCGCCGACGTGGTGCTCGTCGACACGGCCGGCCGCCTCCACACGCACAAGGACCTCATGAAGGAGCTCGCCAAGGTGGAGCGGGTGATTCGCGGGCGGCACGAAGGCGCCCCCCACGAGACCCTGCTCGTCCTCGACGCGACGGTGGGCCAGAACGGCCTCGTGCAGGCGCGCGAGTTCTCCCGCTACGTGACCGTCACCGGCATCGTGCTTGCCAAGATGGACTCGACCGCGCGCGGCGGCATCGTGGTCGCGCTGCGCGAGGAGCTGGGGATTCCGGTGCGCCTGGTGGGGGTGGGCGAGGACCCGCAGGACCTCGAGCCCTTCGATCCGGACGACTTCGTCCAGGGGATCCTCGGGGCCCCATGACCCTCACGCCGCTCGACAAGCCCGTCCAGTTCCTGAAGGGTGTCGGGCCCCGGAGGTCGGAGGCGTTCAAGCGCATGGGGATCCTCACCGCGCGCGACCTCCTCTATCACGTCCCCCGCCGCTACGACGACGCGTCGACCATCACCCCCCTGGCTCAGGTCGAGGTCGGGATGGACGTCACCGCCGTGGGCACGGTGAAGAACAAGGGCATCGTCCCCACGCGGTCGGGGCTGCGCATCTTCCAGGCCGTGCTGCAGGACGACACCGGCATCCTGACCTGCGCCTGGCCCGGTCAGCCCTGGCTGGACCGCACCCTGCAGGCGGGCGACCGGATCCTCGTGACCGGCCCCGTCAAGTTCTTTCACGGCCGCCAGATCCAGCCCCGCGAGCACGCCGTCCTGGAGCGTGCGCCGGCTCCCGAACCCGACCCGGCCACCCTCGACACCCATACAACCATATCGTCCACCCCTACAACCATCCCGACCCCCGACC